>JBBQRJ010000154.1:0-9896 GCA_038214955.1 Aggregatilineales bacterium
CATATGGCTCACCCTTTTTTTATATTATAGGATCACCTTACGCAGTTTGCCCTCATCCTAAATCCTTCTCCCTCAGGGAGAAGGACTTTCCAACACACGAACGCTTTTTCACCCCTCGCCCTGAGGGAGAGGGGCAGGGGGTGAGGGCTGAAAACGATACTCGTGCGTAAGGTGACTTATTTCATTCATAATGACATCAGTTGCCCAATTCGCATAGGTAGTCATGTTTTCTCCCCTCCCTGAATTCGGGGAGGGAGTGGGGTCTGATGGGCAGGTTGTATCATGGGCATCGTGATTGTAAACGTGCTGCCCTGCCCCGGCTGACTCGTCAGGGTAATATCCCCGCCATGCAATCGCACAAGCTGCAAGGCAATATCCAACCCCAACCCGACGCCAATTTGACGCGGATTCAACTGCACGAACGGCACAAAGACCAATGCTTGCTGCGTTTCGGGGATTCCGATCCCCGTATCTCGAATGTCAATGCGAATACGATCCCCCTCTTGACCTGTCGTGATCACGATCTCGCCGCGTTCCGTGTACTTGACTGCGTTCGACACAAGGTTTGCCACGGCTTGACGCAAACGCACGCGATCCGCTTGCAGGGTGGGCAAGTTCGCCGCGAGATTCAGTTTGAGCGCAATAGATTCAACTAAAGCCGGACGCTGTTCGTCCGCAACCGAGATGCACAGCGCGTTCACATCGCACGCCTCAATTTGCAAGATGAGTTTACCCGTCGCTAAATGGGCGCTGTCCAGCAGGTCGCTCACAAGTCGATTGAGGTGTTCGCCCTCATCAATGATCTGGCGCAAATACTCAGCGTGGCGCTCATCGAGATCAGCACGGCGCATCAATTTTGCGAATCCAAGTACAGAATTGAGCGGTGTTCTCAGTTCATGGCTCACCCGTGCCAGAAAGTGCTGGCTTTGCCCGCGAATCTCTGCCGTGACGTATTCTGAATTAATCTCAACTGCCAGTTGGCTCAAAAAGCGTAACATCTGGAAGGTGAACACCGCCAGCAAAATATCGTAGCTGATCACAATATGGTTCGGTGGGTGTAACTGTGGGAATATCGGCAGCACACCGTAAATCAAGCTCCCCCAGAACGCCAGTAAACACGCCGTTTGTACCGTCATGCGCCGCCGCCCTGTGAGCAGCATCCCCGCGATGGTGTACGGCACAATAAAAGTCAGCGATGTCACCGCCCCCAGATTGTTGACCATCATTCCGTGTACAAGCAGCAGCACCGTACTACCAACCAACCACAGCGCCGTTCTGCCACGCCATAAGCCAAGCCCGTACATCACTGCGATGAAACCCGCCAACAGCGCATACACCCACGTCGGTTGCAGCGATTGAAACGTCGCCGCTGCCCACAAAATCACCTCGCCTAAGACCAGTTGCCAGCCGTGAGACGCCCAATACTGTCGAATCCGTGTTTCTGCATTTTCCTGTACAGGCACAGGCAGCAAGTTTTCAACGTCGGGTAAAAGCGAGTCGAATAGTCTACGCCACGTCATAATTGCACGGCGAGTCGCAGTGTTTGCGCCACATCGTCAGGGTCGAGCGGTTTGGCAAGATAAGCGTAGATCAGGCTGGCGTCCGGTTGAATCGATTCCGCATAGGCAGATACAAGAATCGTCGGCGCGGCGTGGATTGCGTTGAGCTGTCGTGCCAGTGTGATCCCGTCCGTATCGGGCAAATCGAGATCGAGGATATAAGCATCGGGGCGATATTCCCGCGTAAGCACTTCAGCTTCTGCGCCTGTTGTCGCGCTGATCAAGGTGTAAGGCGTGAGATCAGCCACAATCGCCGCCATGAGAAGCTGCGCGGGGGCATGATCTTCCACGTAAAGGATCACGATCACAGCTTCAAATCCTCAATCAAATGGTCGAGGCGTTCCGCTTCCAGCACAATTTGACGCAGCAGTTCACCATCATTCCCCGCAAGCTGACCGTTTCGCTCTAGCCGTCCCTCCAGCAATCGCGCCAACCCCAGCAGACTGTGCAGCGGCGTTCTCAGTTCATGCCTCATGTGAGCGTTCGGCTTCGGCAGTTCGCGCAAATGCTGTGCCGCCTGTACCGCCGCCTCGCGTGAGTCTACGCCTAGTTTGGTGTAAATGTTGGAGATGTGGTTGCGAATCGTGCCGTCCGCCAGACCAAGCGACTGCGCGATCTCGCCGTTGGTCAACCCTTCTGCGGCTAAACGCAAAATCGTTCGTTCGCGTGATGTGAGCGTATACTTACGCCGTGAATTGCTTAACGCTCTGGCAGCCGATGGGGATAAAAACGGTCTCCCCTGTGCAACAGTGCGGATCGCATCGGGCAGCCGCAGCGAAAAATCATCGCTTTTGAGGATGTAGCCCCCCGCCCCCGCCCGCATCAATTCATCGACCCACACCGGATCATCATAAGACGTGAGGATCAAGATCGCCATGTTGGGAAAACGCGCCCGCAAATCGCGCACAGCGTTGACCGGCTCGAAATGCTGCTGTGCGAATCCGAGATCAGCACGAGGACATCCGGCGAATCACGTTTGACTCGCTCAGTGAGTTCCGCCGAATCAGTCGTTTTCCACACAATCTTAATGTCTAACGCTTGCGCCAATTCCTGCGACACAACCTTGAGCATCAGCGGGTGATCGTCCATGAGTGCCACGCGCAGCATAACTAACCACCTCGTCAAATGACTCCAGTCACCTAACTATACTTGATGTTAAGCGAAACGGGGATTTCGTCTTTTTCGCCTCAGTTTTGGAGAGTTTTTTCTCCCCCTCTCCTTTTTCGGAGAGGGGGTCGGGGGGTTACTTTTACTGATTTACAACTTACTTTTGGGATGTTTTGCGTTGCGAGCTAAGGTGCGCCCAGAGGGATTCGAACCCACGACCTACGGTTCCGAAGACCGACGCTCTATCCACTGAGCTATGGGCGCATAAATCCATTGTATCTGACTCTTGTTCAACGAGCAATATCAATTGCGATTTGGGACGGGGCAATGTTTTTCTCCCCCTCTCGCTTTTCGGAGAGGGGGTTGAGGTTGCTTTTTGGGGTGGGGCAATCCGAAACTCAGTTTGCTTATGCATGAATGGCGTTGTGCAGAATGGTACGATTATGGCGGGTGGTCATCAAGCCTACTTTATCCCCTAAACGAACCTGCGTGACCTCAGCATCATTCAGCAGTTGACGGGCATCGCTGTAACCCTTACGTTTGATGAGCAGAGCGGCGAGGTTGCTTTGCGCCCGCGCCAGCGTGTAAGGGGCATCAGCCTGTTCCAACAGCGACACGACCCGTATGAAATAATGTTCAGCGTCTTTGAATTGTCCTTCCGCTTCATAAGTGCGTCCAATCACCGTGAACAAGCTGGCTTGCGTCACAAGGTCATGGGTTGCGGCTTGGAGTGCGCTTTCCGCGTAACGTCTGCTGGCAGCGAAATCGCGCAAACTCAAATACGCCTCACTTTTGAGGATCATCAAGCGCGGGGTTTCACCGACCCCCTCAAGCAGTTGTAGGGCGTTCCTCGCTTTACCCGACTCAACCAAGATTTGCGCTTCCTGCACCGTCAATTTGTAGCGCAAATCGGCGTCCTTTTGCGGCAGTCGTTTCGCCTGTGCAAGCAGAGTCAACGCCTGTTTAAAGTCACCCTGATATTTCGCGGTGATGCTCCATTCCAGCAAAACCATCGCTTGTTGATGAAAATTCCCCGTCCTGCCAAGTTCAGCGGTCACGTCATAGAAGACTGCTTGTGCGCCTTGCCAGTCTCCCAAACGCCGCAGAATCACACCGTAATTTGTGCGTAAATCGGCATTCAAAACGCCGCCGTCTAACACATAATTTTCGAGGATCGTTCTCCAGCATCCATGTTGACCGCGTGCGACACCTTCCGCGCAGAACTGTTGACACCATGCCGCCCGTTGATCCAGACTGAGTGGGGGAAATCCTCCCGTGAGGATCGCCTCCGCAATGGGATACAACGCCGTTAAAGCGTGAGTCATCGAGATGCGCTCAATCAAATCAGCCAATGCTGTCGAAATGAGCGGCGTAGACACACTGTAAATATACTCATCTGCCCCATGTAAGCCGAGCCTGTAGTGTTGATCCTGCCGTTCTACAATGTGATGTCGCATCAGGGCGGAAATATCGTCAGCGTCAAAGAGAGTCGGCAACACAGAGAGTCGTGACGCGGCGGCAAGCGCACACCACACAACCCTCGACCCAACGGGCAGCAGTTCAAACACCCGCCCGAACAGATTTTGTGCCAATTGTGATTCGACCTGTTCCAGTTCTGCAAACGCCCATTGGCTGATGATCGTCTTTATGGCGGCGGGGTTGCCGCCAAACCGCTCGTAACAATGACGTGCGATTTCGTGCGAATCTTCCGCATCATCATGGTGCTGCTTGCGGAACAGTTCGCGTACCAACGCTTCGCTGTCCCCTAGCGTCAGTTCGCGCACAGTGATATTTGCGCCATCAACAACAACATGCTCATCGTTGATCAACACGACCAGCGCCGCGTTGAGGGCTGGCATCAACGACTCAAAATCAAGAGATTTCACCCCATCCAGCACAATCCCGACACGGCAGCAAAGCAGTTGTTCGCTTAAGCTAATTTGCCCGCCTTCTGGTAGCAAATGTTCGGTAAGCTGGTCGAATACCGCACGGTTTGAGGACGGCGCGTTGATCCAGACCAACTCGTCTAACCTGCCTTCATCAATCCAACGGCGCATCAATGCTTGGGCAAAACTCGTTTTACCAACGCCGCTGATACCCGTGATAACCAGATGCGCGGGCGTTATCGTATCAATCAGTGCAGAAGTCGCCTCAATCAGTCCATCCCGCCCGATCAATCGCATGGGGACGCTGGAAGGGAGCATCGTATAAAGGTAACGTTGTTTTTTCAGCAAACGGGCTTGGACTTCGGCACGAATTAACCCATACGTGAGCATCCGTATCGCGTAGGCTTGATAGCGGCGAAATGTCCGGTTGCCTGCACTGATCAAGCCGGCAAGCTGGTTCACATCTAGGCTGAGGTCGGTTCGGATGTAACGATGATAGAGCAAACTCCATGCGAGTAGTTCCGGGTTGCGCGGTGCAGCATCGGCTTGAATCCGCTTTTCGACGGCGCTCTGCGGTACGTTGATCGACGGCATAACGAGTTCAAGGGCAGCACATATGTCGCGGTAAGCCTTAAGAATCATGTCCGTGAGCAGTTCGCGCACAGCAAATTCGCGGCTCAATTCACCGTGTGGGAGTTCACTCACAACCACATCAACGATCAACAAGCCTTCGAGATCAATGACGGGCTGTTGATCGGAGTCGTACAACAAAGCGTCAAGGTGACGGGTCACACTTTCGCGGCTGATATACGGCACAGAAGTCACCAGCGCAAATCACTGACGCTCGTGACTCCCGCGTGATGACCGATCCGTTTGTACATTTGAAATCCCGTAAAAGGGTGTCCCAGAATGCCGTCATGGATTGCCCACGAACGCCCGCGCACACTTGCCCATGCATCAGGTTGTCGAAACGGGTTTTCAGCAGTCAGCTTCATGTGAAGTGCCTCACCCGGCATAAATTCACGGTTGATGTTGACCATTTCTTGATACCCGCGCAGGTAGTTGAAACCATAGCGTTCAAACACGAGGGCGTTGTGGTAGGACATCGGCTCGATGAAGAACAAATCATGTCCCATGCTAGAGATGAATTGCTCGAACGTGGGGACAAGCTGGCGAAACACGCGCAGTCCTTGTCTCACCTGCCCCGGTGCTAACCCCGCTTGCATGGCTTCGATCTCAGCGTGGACATTCCGCGATGTTGTGCCTAAATGGGTGTCGTTGCCATCCTCATCACGGTCAACATGGTATCGCGGTGCTGACGGGTCGTTGACCACAACCAGCAA
Source organism: Aggregatilineales bacterium (assembly GCA_038214955.1). GTDB lineage: Bacteria > Chloroflexota > Anaerolineae > Aggregatilineales > Phototrophicaceae > Flexifilum. The sequence continues at coordinate 5,896 of JBBQRJ010000154.1, forward strand.
AACCAGCAGTTGATTATTGAACGTATCCGCCATGTTGACATACAGCACGGGGTCAATATCGGCGGCATACCGACGCACCGTGATTTCAACGGCGCGACTGCCTGTTGGACAGCGAAAACGCACCACGCGCTGACCCTTCACAGTCAGCGCGGCGCGGTCAATCGCGTAATCCGTGTACAACCATTCCGGCAAAAGCGTCCGGTAAATCACCTCTTTTTCGCCCTCTGGCAGCGCGTTAATCTCACGTATGGAGTTTGGGAACATAGATTTACTCGTAGGAACCCTCTTTGAGTACCCGCCGAATTTCCCGATCACTATCCCGTTTGGCAACGTCATCACGCTTATCGTACTGTTTCTTGCCTTTTGCCAGCGCAATCTCGATTTTCGCCCGCCCATCTTTCAGGTAGACCATCGTCGGGATCACCGTAAAACCCCGCTCACGAATGCGGCTGTTGATGTGAATGATCTGTTTTTTGTGCAGCAGCAGTTTGCGCGTCCGCATAGGATCAACTTTGCCATAAATCCCTGCCTGTTCGTAGGGGTTGATATGCACGCCGATCAGCCACAATTCGCCATCACGCACTTCTACAAAGCCCTCTTGCAAGCTGATGCGATTGGCGCGAATCGACTTGATCTCCGAGCCGGTTAAGACGATACCTGCCTCGTATTTGTCCTCTAAACTGTAGTCGTAACTCGCCTTACGGTTGCGGGCGATTACCTTGATGCCGTCGCTCATGATTCCTCTTAGGTGCGTACTGTTAGTTCTTCTTGTAGTCTGCGGACAGCTTCCCCTAGCTCGACATCACGCCCGTTCGGGTCGGGGATCATAGGGATGTCCGGCGTCAGCCCCACCGAGTCAAGCGGCTGGCGTGAGGGTGTAAACCACTCGGCAGACGTAATGTGCAGGGACGATTGATCAGACAGCGCAAAAATTTGCTGTACTGTGCCTTTGCCGTAGGTCGTTTGTCCGATCAAGATGGCACGCCCCGAATCGCGGATTGCCCCGGCGACCAGTTCCGCGCCGCTGGCGGTCATCTCATTGACCAGTACGATCATCGGCAGGTCAACCATACCCCCGCCCGCCACAGCGTCAAAGGTGCGTTCACCGTCAGCGTCGCGCTCATAAACGATTGCCCCGCTGTCGATAAATTCGTCGGCAACTTCAATCGACTCTTGCAGCAGCCCGCCTGTATTATCGCGCAAATCCAACACAAGCGCAGTGATGTCCGCGCCGCGCAGTTCGGTCAAAGCCGTCGTCAATTCTTCCGGCGTCCGCGCTGTGAAACGCATCACCTGTACATAGCCTATATGTTCATCTTCTGACAAAACGCGCCACACCACCGACGGCACGTTGATCACATCGAACGCGATGAAAGCGGTGTAGTTTTCCTCTGTCGTCGGCTTGAACACCGTGATTTCAATACCGCTGCCCTCTTTGACTTCGCCGCGCAGCAGTTGATCAATCGCATCCTGTGACAGCGCAGGGTCAAGCGGTTCGCCGTTGACTTCACGCAAAATGTCGCCGTTCTCGATGCCCTGTGCAGCGGCGGGGCTGTCCGCAAACGGGTAGAGGGCAATTTCCCCCGATTCATTGCGCTGAATTTGCACACCGATTCCGCCATAGGTTCCCGACAGCACATCAGATTCACTCGCGGCGACAGGCGGATCAATGAAGAACGTGAAGCGATCCCCTAACGAACCCAGCACCCCGCGAATTGCCGCGTACTCTCGCTGGGTCGAGTCCGGTTGTGATCGTAAGTAATGGTGATCCAGCAGGGTTTGCACTTCATCCAGCAGCGGATAGCTTTCCTGTGCCGAAGCAGACACCGCCGGCGAGGGTCTAACAATGTCCCGAAAGACAAAGCCCGCCATAAATACAACAGCAATCCCCAGACCAAGTAAAATCCCGAACAACAGAGATCGTCCTAAATTGAGGTTTTTAGAATCTTGCGAAGGTTTTTGCATCGCTTTTAGTTTCACGTTTATCATTATGGGAACGGTGAATTTTAACATTTCTCCCGGTAAAGCCCAATAGGTGTTTTAGGACGGATAATAACAGTCCATGGACAATAACAACCCATCGCCGCTGCTCCTCGTAGCAGATGATGAGGTGAACACAACAATCATGCTCCAGCACATTTTCGAGCGTGAGGGGTATCGGGTCAAAGCCGTGACCAATGGCATCGCCGCGCTAGAGACCGCAAAACGCCTTCTACCCGACGTGATTCTGCTCGACATCCTCATGCCCGGCATGAATGGGTTTGACGTGCTGCTTCATTTGCGTGAGGACGAGCGTACCGCCAATATCCCCACCATTATGGTCACGGCGAACGCCCGCGAACCCGCCGATGTCGCCCGTGGTTTGACGTTGGGTGCAGACGATTACCTGTATAAACCGTTTGCCCCGCAAGAATTACTCGCCCGCGTGCAAAGCAAGATCAAAGCCCGCCAGCTTGAAGAAGCCTTACACCGACGCACGCAGCAGCTAGAAGCCCTTTTGCGTGTCAGCGAAAAGCTGAACGATCACCAGGAAGTTGGCAATTTGCTAGAACTCATTCCTGAATTGGCGCTCCAACTCCTGCCCGGTGAGGTCGCCGCAATCTATCATTTGAGCGAAAGTGGTGAAATCGGGGACTGGCGCTTGCTGAATCAAACGCAAACAGAGGTCAACTTACCACACGATCAACTCATCACCCGTGCTTTACGACAGGATGGCGCTTCACAGTGGCACGACGATCCTGCATTAGGCAACGGCATGAGCGTTCGTTTGCAGCACGCCAATATATTGTTGGGTGTGCTTGCACTCATCAGCCAATCTCACACTTACGAGGCACACCATTTGCGTCTGTTTGAAGGCATCGGCAGACAGGCGGCACTTGCGCTGCGAAACGCCCAACTCTACGAGATTCAAGCCGATTACGCGCAGCACCTTGAGGAGAAAGTACAGGCACGTACCGCCGAACTCCAATCGGCACAACAATTGTTGATCCGCTCAGAAAAATTAGCCTCAATTGGTCATTTAGCTGCCAGCATCGCGCACGAGATCAATAATCCATTGATGCCCATTAACATTTTCTTAGAGGACTTAGAAGATGATTTGAAGGCGCAAGGTGTGCGCTACGATCCGCATGAACTACAAATGATCCGCGAAAACGTAGAGCGAATCCGGCGCATCGTGCGGAGCTTGTTAGAATTTGCCCGCGACAGTGGTCCCGAACTGAGTCAGCTCGATATTTCCCATGTGCTTGAAGGCGTGATCAAGCTCAACACAAAGTTTTTCCTACATGAGCGGGTGACGATCAAAGCCAATTTGCCTACCCTGCCCCCGGTCTACGGTAGCAAAGATCAGCTTGAAGCGGTGTTCATGAATCTGGCATTGAACGCGCAAGCCGCGATGGAAAACGGCGGAACGCTCACGATCAATGCGAAACAGGAAAACAACGATATTGTGGTCGATTTCACGGATACAGGTTGCGGGATTCCGCCCGACAAGATCGAACGCATCTTCGACCCTTTTTACTCCACCAAACCGCAGGGTACGGGCTTAGGCTTGTTTGTGAGTTTCGGCATCATCGAAGGACATCACGGCACAATAGGCGTAAAGAGCCAGGTTGGAAAAGGCACTCAGTTTACTATTCGACTGCCAACATCTAAAGCGCCGCAAAGTTAGGTTCTATGTCTATAGTTGGGGCATGATGGTCATCATGCCCCTCGTTTTGTTACCTTGACCTAATTTTTGGATATATTTTTCTCCCCTCCCTGAATTCGGGGAGGGGTCGGGGGTGGGGTCTAACTCACTTATCGCTGTGGCTGCCAGCGTTCACGGAACTCTACGTAGGAAAGCGTTCCTGCACCGTGATCCATCGCGCTCTGGCGATCTACGGCGAACACAACAAACGGATTTCCTGTTGTGCAGTTCATCATGCGTGCGCCAACGGCTTCAACATCGCTGCCAAGGGCGGCGGTTCCGTTCGCAATCGCACGCATCACCGGGCGGAGCA
>JBBQRJ010000155.1:0-9850 GCA_038214955.1 Aggregatilineales bacterium
TTGTCATTAATCCTTTCAAAGTACCTTACACTTAATATAAATTGTAATTTTAATCTGCGCTATGGGTCATTTGGAGTATTTCAAAAGAAATTACTATAATAGAGGCGCACGGTTTATCGTGCGCCTCTTGCATTACGCTAAAGTGCGGGTTTGCTCAACTTCACCAGCAGCCAGCGCCTTACGAATCTTCTCCCGGTTGAGCGACTTCTCACCTGTTTTGATTAAGCCGCTGCCCGCCTTCCCCGTAATTGCGCTGTCAATATTCAATGGCGCAGTCCCGGCGAAGTCTTTCCATGTCGCCTCAGGTTCGCCAAATAGCCAGTGATTGACCAATTCGACGCCCTGCATGACCGAATGATCCATGTTGCCAATTTCATAGCACCACGCGCCAAACCGTCCACGGCTGTAAATGCCGCGTTCACGCAAATAGGGCTGAATCGTTGCCAGCGCCCCGTTACGGTCAATGGTTGGCACGGGATAGCTATAATCAACATCGATTAAATAGGTACTTGCGATGCGATCCAGATCGCTTGGCTCAAGAATCTTAGTGTTGATCAACCCCTGAACCACCCGGTCAACGATGGTGTTCTTGTCTTCCGGCTTATGTTCGCTGCGGCTCGTTTCGGTGAGCAGCAAAAAGTGATTTGGGTCAGGCGTGATGTGTGGCGAATAGTTGGAAAGGTACGTTACGCGGTAAAACGGTGCGTTTTCTTCGGGGAAATACAACCAGCATTTCTCGCTTGGAGTCGGACGTTCGACACCCACTCCAACGATCAACCCGCTCGAATGATGCAAACCGTGTGTCGCCTCTTGCACTTGTTCCGGCGCATTCTCAAGCTGAGACACCAGCAGGTCAAGCGGCATGGTCGTCAGCAGCAGATCGTATTCCACCACTTCCCCATCGCTAAACGTGATTGTTTTGGCATCCTGATCGATTGAGACAGCCGATTTATTGAGATGCAGATGATCCTTGATGTACTTCATGAACGGGGTATATAACCCACCCGTCCCACCGTACAGGGGATATTTGAATTTATTGTTGGGACCCCACCCCTTATCCGCCGATTCCATCAACACATTCTTGAGGATGCGCTCAAGGTCAGGCATTGCAACACGTTCGCCCAACCAATCGCGGCTCATATGCGTGACCGGATGTGCCCACACCTTGAAGTTGTAGGGTTTCATGAAGTATTTAGCGATTCCCTTGCCAAACTGCGCGTCGATCAACTGGTCAAACGTGGATGCCTCTTTGACGGCATCGGGGTTTTTCTGTGCCTCGATCAAACCGAGCAAACATTCGAGGATAGTCTCCGGCGGCAAATAGCTGATGTTATTCTGGAATGGATACGGCACAAACCGGTCCATCATCCATACCCACGCCTCGCGCATGATCTCGGTATAGTCGTCGCCAAGCAGCTTATCTACCAGATTATCAAAGTACTTGTAGTGCGAGAACATCACATGTCCACCGATGTCGTAGGTAAAGCCGGCAGTATCGACAAACGAGGTCGCTAAACCGCCTATGTAGTTGTTACGTTCGTAAATCGACCAGTTGCGGTAGCCTAACTCCTGTAGACGATATGCCGCTCCTAACCCTGTAGGACCTGCCCCCAAAATGACGATTTTCTGTTCGGAGTGTCCAGTGCTATTGTTCATGGCGATGCTCCTTTTAGGATATTTGAGCGGTTGGTTTCGTCTGTTGCTGTTTGACCTGTAACAATTCATCACGGACGAGCTTCCGTTCCATCAAACGGTGCATTTGCCGCACAATATTGTCCCATGTATGCTGATTGAGTAATTCTTCAGCTTTGGCACGATTTTGATTCGGGTCGGCTAAGGCGCGTTCGACATGAGCGACAAATTCCTCAGGCGTGTTGCCAATCGACACTACTTCTCCATACAGTTCAATCACATCGCGGATCGGTGTAGACACAATCGGCTTATGTGCCGCCATGTATTCGAGTGTTTTGGTCGGGCTTAAGAACAGAGTTGCCTCATTCATGGCGAATGGCACAAGCGCCACATCAAAATAGGCGAGGTAGGCGGGAAGTTGGTCATAGCTTCTCATGCCCAGATAGTGAATGTTGGCAGCTTTGGGCAAATCAGCATAGTCAATTTTGGCGACAGGTCCCACCATGACGATGTTCCAATCTGGGTGTGCCACCGCGAGGTGTGCCAGCAAAGGCAAATCCATACGCTCGTCAATTACACCGAAATAGCCCAGAATGGGACCCGACAGCGATTCAAATTCCGGCGGACACACAAAGTGATCACGACGGGCAGCACGGGCGAAATGTTCAATCTCTACACCGCTGGGCAGCAGATGCGTATCGGGATTATGCGCTAATTTATCACGATACAGGCTCACGCCCCCCGTAAACACCACGTCGGATCGTTCCAGCAAAAGCCGCTCGCGTTCACGCAATTCGGCGGGGGCACCTTTGAATGCCGCCAGTTGATCCATCACATCGTAAATCAACAGCCGATGCGAAATCGCATCCACAAAATCAGACGCCATCGGCGTGTAAAGCCATAAAAGTGGGTTGCTGATGCCCTGAACGTCTAGATAATCTAAGAGTTGATCACAGTACGTTTTCGAGGTCAACGGATCGCCGTGACCAATCCAGCGGTGATTAGCAACGGGTTGTACAAGGCGGGCAACCATGAGATTAGAGCTTTTCTGTCCGGGAAAAATTTCGAGGAGCGGCTGACCTTTCCCCTCAACAGTGATCGGCTCTTCCACGAACAATACGCGGGTATGTTTAGCCAATCTCGATAAGATATGCTGCGGGCGCTGCCAAACAAAATCCCAGCGTAGATGACTGATACAGATGAGATCACGCATACTACACCATTCCTTAATACTTATTGTAATACCGAAGTCCTCCTCAATATTAATTATTTAATTAACTTTTGTATATGGGTCATGTGGATAGGTCAAAATAGGACAAATGTCTTATCGTATTACAATGGTGGTTACTGTTATACTGGATGTAACGTGGTATGCGGCGTCTTTTTTGGCATGTCTATTATTACAAAACGTATAACGAGGATTGAACCATGTTATTGATTGACCACTCCCTCTATGTCAATGTTCCTATCAGCTTGACCTACAGTCACTGGACGCACTATACAGAATTTCCTCGCTTTATGCAGGGGGTGAAAATCGTTAAACGTCCCTCGTGGACACGGCTGCTTTGGCAAGCTGAGTATGCGGGTGAGCTGGAAACATGGGAATCACGCATCATTACACGTATCCCGAATGAATGCGTCGCATGGGAAAGCGTGAATCACCGCACAAACCATATGTGTTTCGAGTTTTTCTCTATTGCGCCAGACATGACTCTCATCAAACTTCACGCCGAATATCAGACTCAGAACATTCTGGAAGATATTGGCGTATCACTTGGTGCGGTATCACATCGCCTATATGGTGATCTTGTTCGCGCCCAGAATATGATTGAAGGGCGCAGCTTTCTGCCACGAACCATATTGACAGCACTTAACTAAATTCTAATCAGTAATGGCTGCTGCCATATCGTTCCAGTGTTCGGTCATCCGTCCTTGATGTTCCCGCTGTTCTTCTGTCCACCACAGGCTAATGTACTCGAAAATTCCTAAGATTTGCTCGTCTGTGAGTGCATCACCATAGGCAGGCATCTGAAACTGCGCCAGAGGGTTCTGAATGCCTTGTCGCACCGTCCGTATCAGTAGTTGATCGGGATGCTGCCATGTATGCCCCGTCGAATCGTGCGCTGGCACAAGCAGCATCCCCAGATCAAGCGTTTGCTGAATCGACTCTGGCACTTGCCCCGCCCCGTTGTACCCATGACAATGCCCGCAGTAAAGATTGTAATCGGTTTGCCCTTCAATCAATACCGGGTCGGTCAGGGTGGTTGTCGGTACGGCGTCGGGCGCAACCATCGTAATGGCGATACGCGCACTCGTCCCGGTTTGCCCTTGTCCACAGGCGACAAGCGTCAGGCAAAGTATGAGAATCCAACCGATACGCATATGAACATCCCCCTTTTACAGTCGTGACACCCCATCATAACAAACGTAGGAATTAGATTGTGCTGATAAACATCATCCGATTTCATACTGTTTGTACTCAATGATCTTGTGTGGATGTTCTGCTTCAACCGTCAGGTCATGGACTTGCAGTATCTCACCTGTCTCTGACTGCATCAACACAACGACATGATATTTATCCAGCGCCAGCACTTGACCCACGCGCAGCCGCCCCATCTGCTGATGCAGAGTAGTAAAGACCTTCAGACGTTCTTCGGGATTACTGGCAAACAGCAAAAGATCGCCATAGCTGTCGCCAATATAACGCCGCAGCCGATCCCAATTGCCCACGTTATAAAGCGTCATCTGGGCGATTAACCGCATTCCTGCCGGGTTAGTCGTCAGTGCTATTTTGTCTTGCATTCAAATTCTCCTTCTTACATGCATTTTGGGGGGTGTAATCTTAAAAAGGTGTTATAGTTAGGCTATTGTGATGTTTTTCCTGAAACGGTGTAAAACATGATACGGATCATGATAGCGGATGATCACGCTGTTGTCCGTCAGGGCTTGAAAATGTTCCTGTCCCTTGACCCGACGCTAGAGATTATCGGAGAAGCAAGCAACGGTAAAGAGGCGCTCGAAAATGCACGCCTGTTAAAGCCGGATGTCATCTTAATGGACTTGCTCATGCCGGTCATGAATGGAATCGAAGCGACAGCCGCAATCAAACGGGAATTGCCCGACACCGAAGTGATCGCGCTGACCAGTGTGTTAGAAGACGCCTCTGTCATCGGCGCGATTCGTGCCGGGGCGCTTGGCTACTTGCTCAAAGATACCAAAGCTGAAGAACTCATTCAGGCGATCAAAGCAGCGTCCGAAGGACAGGTGCAGCTTTCCCCTCAAGCGGCGGCGCGTTTGATGCGTGAAGTCCGTGCGCCCGAAAGTCCCGAAGCCTTGACCGAACGCGAAACCGAAGTGCTGCGCTTGCTGGCACAGGGGCACTCGAATAAAGAAGTTGCCCACTTGCTAACCATTGGGGAAAAGACGGTCAAAACCCATGTCAGCAGTATTTTAGCCAAGCTCAATGTCTCCAGTCGCACACAAGCGGCGCTTTATGCAGTACGCATAGGCTTGGTGGACAGAGCAGAGTCCTAACGCTTAATGAGTTTATCGGATGAAGTAAGCAGGTGTCTCAACGATTCTTAAAAGATGAGATAGAACTCCTCTACGCAGCCTCAAACAAATTGACACAGGCGTCTACCCCTGCCGAGTCGCTTGAAGCAGTAAGCGACTATGCGCGAGACAATGGTGCTGGACGCGGCATTCTCTTTTACACCGATAATCTCGGTCATCCCGACACCGTAGAAGTCGTTGCCGAATGGGTCAAAGGCAAAAGTCAAACGCTTGGCGTCGGATTACGTTTCGCCATTCCCCGCAACCTCTTGAATCGTGTTTTCACTTCCGCCACTGACCGCCCGATTCTGATTGCCGATGTCACTTCCAGCGAACTCATTGACGAAACCTACCGCAGCATCTTCACCCAATACGAAATACGCGGGATCGCTGTGCTGCCCCTCGTCATTAATGATCGGTGGGTCGGCGTGCTGGTGTTCGGGTGGATGACGCCCTACCTTTTCGATGAACACGAACAGCGCATCATGACCGCGTTGATTCAGCAGTCGAGTCCGGTAATCGACTCGATGCGCCTGTTTGAACAGACGCAGCGCCGCGCCAGTGATCTGGAAATCGCCAAGAACGAAATCGACATCCTCTACAGCGCATCCAACGCCATCACACGGGCGCAAAATCAACACGAACTTTTAGAAGCAGCAAGTAATTATGCACGGGACAGCGGCGCATCCAGCGGCTTGTTATTCTTCCTTGAAGGGAGCGACAGCCATCTCGAAACGCTGGTGGCAACCGCGCAATGGGAAAATGCGCTCGGCAAACCGGGTCGCGTGGGCGAGCGTTACATCGTTTCGTCGCACGGCGTCAACATGATCTGGGTCAGCAACCCATCACGCCCCACGCTGATCGATGATGTGGAAGCAGATTTCCGCGTTGACCCCGCTACGCGGGCGTTCTACGAGAGCCTAAACGTTCGCGCAACCGTGATTTTGCCCCTCAACAATCGTGGACGGTGGGTCGGTTTGATCGTGTTCAACTGGCGTGAACCACACCTGTTCAACGAGCGTGATCTTCGCATCTACACCGCGTTGATTCAACAAGCCGCGCCAGCCATCGACGCGATTCGTCTGCTAGAGCAAAGTCAGGAACGCGCCAACCGCGCCGAACTGCTGCTCGAAATCAATACGGCGCTCTCACAGGCGACCAATGAAGCCGAAATTCTCAACGCCATTGCGCTCTACACCGAATGTCAGTTTGCGGGCGGGCTAACCCTCAACTATCTAGACATTGACGATGAAGGCAACCCGACTAATTCTAAGGCGGTGGCGGTGTGGAAAGACGGTGGCGCGTCCCTCTACGATCCTGAAGTCCATTCATCCATTGTCCCCCTGTCAAAATTCGGTATTGCGACGTTGTGGGTCAGCCAACCCGACGAAGTGCTGCTCATTGAAGACATTGCAACCTACCAATGGATCAACGAAAGCACACGGGCGGAGATGCTGCGAACCATGCAAACCCGTTCGATTGCGTTACTGCCCCTCCACGCAGGCGGGCGCTATCAAGGCGTGTTGTCGATTCTGTGGCTTGCACCGCACCATTTCACGGAGCAAGAGAAATACATCTATAACGTGCTGATGCAAACCGTCCCGTCGGTTGTGGCGACTCGTCGCGCCTACCTTGCCGAAGAAGCCGCCCGACAGGAAACTGAACTGCTTTATCAGGCGAGTGAAGCCATCAACGCGGCGACCACCTTTCAAGAAATGGCAGAAGCCGTCTCACGCTTGGACATCAGCTTGCACAGCATTATTTTGTCGGCGTGGCAAAACTTTGAGTTTGAGGGCGCAGACTATTTCGAGATCATTGCGACAGTTGCCAGCAGCAATTATCCGGTAGGGCAGCGATTTACGCTCGAAGAGTTTCCCGCATTTGCACAAATGCCACGACGTGGACTATATGTGATCGAGGATATGCAGGATGACCCCCGCATCGACCCCGTGAGCGCCGACAACTGGAGAAAAAACGGCACTTATGCGCGTATTGGCGTCTCGCTCTCGATCAACAATCGCTGGATGGGCAACCTTGCTTTTCAAAGCAGTGAGCCGCGCAATTACACCGCCCGCGAAAAGCGACTCGTCTCCGGGATCGGTGATCTCGTCTCGGCGGCGCTCGAACGTATCCGCTTGCAGGCAGAAACCGAAGCCGCCCGCCAACGCGCAGAAACATTGGCACAGGTCAACGCGGCATTGTCGCAAGCGACCAACGAATGGGAAATCCTTGCGGCAGTGGGCTTGTACATCAATCAACTCAAGCCCATGAACATGGCGCTGCATTACCTTGAATCCGACGAAAATGGGATGCCTATCACCATGAGCGTCGATGCGGCATGGGAAGACGGCAAACCTGCACCGAACTACCCGACATTGGGCATGTCTTTTGATATACGCGATTCACAGGCAACCAAACTCTACATCAATGCGCCGGACAAGGCGCTCATAATCGAAGACATTGCTACCGACAAGCATATTCAAGAACCTATCCGCGATATGTTCCTCAATCAACTAGGACATCGGGCATTGGTCGTGCTTCCCCTCTTTAGCAATGGCAGGTGGCAAGGAACAATTGGTTGTGCATGGGCAGAAGCACGCCGCTTCACCGACAATGACCGCCGCATTTGCGAAACCTTGATTCAAACGGTTCGTGCTGTCGTCGCCAGCCGCCGCAGTTACCTTGCCGCAGAAAAAGCCCGCCGCGAAAATGAGCAGCGCGCCCGTGAACTTGAAACGGTTGCCAAAGTGAGCGCCGCCGCCGCGACTCTCTTGAGCCTTGATGATCTGCTCAATACCGTCTCATCGCTCACCATGACGAATTTCAACCTGTACCACGTGCAGTTCTATTTGCTCAACGAACACTTGCAAACGCTCATCCTCACACCGAGTGCCGCCGAAAGCGTCCGCTTGGATGATGAACATTTTGTTGTGGCGCAAGCGGGCAAACTTCGCACATCGATCATCATCAATGACCTGAACGCGATCTCGCAGTACGAAGCGCATCTACCCGAAACATGTTCTGAATTGGTCGTGCCGTTGGTCGTCGGTGACAAACTGATCGGCGTCATGGATATTCACTCGCGGGAACTCAACCGTTTCAGCGAAGCCGACGCCCGCATCATGACCACCCTTGCAGATCAAATTGCCGTCGCGGTGCAAAACGCCCGCCTGTACGCGCAAGCGCAGGAACTCGCAGTATTAGAAGAACGTAACCGACTCGCCCGTGAACTGCACGACTCGGTTTCACAGGCGCTCTACGGAATCGCCTTAGGCACACGCACCGCCCGCGCCCTCCTAGATCGTGATCCAAAGCTGGTTGCTGACCCCCTGGATTACGTGCTGTCACTTGCCGAAGCGGGTTTGACCGAAATGCGAGCGTTGATCTTTGAACTGCGCCCCGAAGCCTTGCGAAACGAAGGGCTGATCGCCGCGTTGAGCAAACAGGCGGCATCGCTGCACGCCCGACATGGCATTGTGGTCGAAACAGAATTATGCGTCGAACCAGAGATTGCCATCGAAATCAAAGAGGCGATGTATCACATTGCCCGCGAAGCCATGCATAACACCGTCAAACATGCCCGTGCCGCCCGCGTGATGCTCACGCTGCAATGTTCGCCTCATGCGCTCATGCTCGATTTGCGTGATGATGGAATCGGCTTCGACACTGACGGATCATTCCCCGGACACTTGGGTTTACACTCCATGCGCGAACGTGCGCTGCGCCTTAGAGGGACATTTACTATCGAAAGCACACGCGGATTCGGCACTCATATTGCCGTGACCATCCCTGTAAATTAGCGTTCGTTTCTGCCCGCTTTACACATATCCCTGTTGCAATTCTAATAAGTTAGCTCCTCCGAAAGTCGGAGGTCATGCTCCGGCAAACGTTGGAGCTAACTCTCCTACCTTAGCGAGACGCCTCCCCTCTCATAATCGCGTTTAATTGGAAGATGTTAACGATTTAGGCATACGAGGAGAGACTATGGTGCTGCGGTTAGCGACGGCAACGGTCACAGCACGGCTATCCGGTCAGCGGGGACGCGCCATTGTCAACGCCAAAGGACATCACTTTATCGTAGATTCGCCGCTCACCCTTGGCGGACCCAACGAGGAAATTAACCCCATTGATCTGCTGCTATCTTCTTTAGCTACGCATGGAACATTCCTCGTAGAGCGCGTAGCACGGGAACTTGGATTCCCATTGAAAACAGCGTCCATGCTCGTCAGCGGCAGTTTCGACCCGCGTGGCGTCGCTGGTGAATTGGTTGACCCGCGAATCCAGAGCATTCGTGTACGCCTTAACCTTGAAGGCGTGACCCCCGATCAAGCGCAAATCCTAGCCGACTCGTACCGCAGCCGCTGCCCGGTCTATGCGACACTCTCCAAAGCCACACGCATCGACGTTGAGATCATCTCCGATTCTGTCGCTTCTAGCGAAAAATAACCCTCGATCCGCTTTATAAATCCTTGCGTCACAGCGAACATCTTACTGAACGGACTCCACATTATTTTGGGGGCGACTCTCGTGTTCGCCTTTTTTGGATTGTCCCCCATGTCGTTCTACTTATCATCCTCTCACGTTGAATAGCCGTTTGGTTACTAGTTCATGGGAGAATTTTGTGTTATAACAAATGAAATAACAGGTTGAGGTTGATTATGCTTCA
>JBBQRJ010000156.1:0-9845 GCA_038214955.1 Aggregatilineales bacterium
TGACCCCACCCCCGACCCCTCCCCGAATTCGAGGAGGGGAGCAAGCAGACTCCTGTTTGCGCCCTCCCCTGAATTCGGGGGAGGGAGGCGAGCGCAGCGAGCGGGGTGGGGGTCAAACTGACACCCTGCGTAAGGTGAGATGGTAAGGTTAAACTCGGTATTTACATATAGTAGATACCGAGTTTAATTTTTGCTTACACAAGTGAATTTTTTACGAATTTCATCTTAAGTCGCCTGTTCTGTGTAGTCGAGGTGAGGAGAAATGATGTACAATTGCCATTGGGCGCAGACTGTAATATTTGGGCTGCAATTGTCGCGGTTTACCAATTAGTTTTAGGAGAAAGAGTCCCTTCGATGCAGATCAAACAATCATTCCCTGCATTACGTGGTTCTCGTAACTACTATAAGCGGGTGATCAGACATGCCTTGATGGATGCTATTGTAGTCTTTGTCGCCTATACCATCACGCTGTCTGTACAAACCATTCGTAATCTACCTATCGTTTTAGACAGCCTATATTTTATCGGGTTCATAGCGCCTGTTCTCATTATCACCAATCTTCTTTTTGGTGTTTATCAACGAATCTGGGAGCGTACCAGCGGTCATGGAGTGACAGTCATCGTTAATGCTGTCTCCGCCGCAACGCTGCTGCTTTTGCCTGTAGTGATCTTACGCGAACGCGAACCGTTTTCGATTGCAGACATTGTAGTTGGCGATCTGCTCTCGCTGGTCGGGTTCGTGGCAGTACGCTACCGTTCTCGCCTCGTCAATGGGTTGACGTGGCGCTGGCGAGTGGTTTGGAAACGGGAGTTCCCGAAAGTTAAGACCCGCGTATTGATTATTGGCGCGGGCGAGTCGGGTCAGGTGTTGGCGTGGCGACTGAAACATCGCTTTGCGGAAAACAATTATAACGTCGTCGGGTTCATCGATGATGATATTGAGAAGCAAAACATGTTTGTCGAAGGCAGCCGCGTCATCGGCACACGCAGCGACATCACGCGAGTGGCAGAAGAATTCAATATTGACCTGATTGTAGTGGCTATCCACAATATCACGGGACCTGACTTCCGCGAGATTTTGACGGCGTGTGAAAGCACAAACGCCTTGATCAAAGTAGTGCCTGACCTGCTGGCAATGGTCAATGCGAAGCGCACTACTGCCCTGCTGCGTGATGTGCAAGTCGAAGATTTGCTCGGACGCAACCCGATCACACGACATGAAGCGGTTGATCTTGCGCCTGTGACCAACAAAGTGATCCTCATCACAGGGGCGGCGGGTTCGATTGGTTCGGAACTGAGCCGTCAGATGATGAAGTATGCGCCCGAAAAAGTCATTCTGCTTGATAATAACGAGAGCGGTTTGCATGACTTGATTGTGGAGCTTCAGTCACAACACCCGGACATCAACCTTGTGCCTGCCCTCGCGGATATTACCATCGCAGAAGCAGTACGATATGTCTTTGAACAACATCAGCCTCAAATTGTGTTCCATGCGGGAGCGTATAAGCATGTTCCCATGCTCGAATACTATCCCCGCGAAGCACTGCGGGTGAACATTGGCGGCACACGCAACCTCGCTGAACTTGCGCGCGATTTCGCTGTTGAACGCTTTGTCCTTATTTCAACGGATAAAGCCGTCAATCCATCGAGCATCATGGGCGCGACTAAGCGTGTATGCGAATTGATGCTGAACGCCATTTCACAAGATAAGTCGTGCAAAACACTGTTCGCCTCTGTACGGTTCGGGAATGTTTTAGGAAGTCGCGGCAGTGTCGTACCAACGTTCAACCGTCAAATTGATAACGGGGGTCCTGTTACCGTTACTCATCAAGAGATGACGCGCTATTTTATGAGTATTCCCGAAGCGGTGAATCTCATCATTCATGCGGCGTGCATGACCAAAGGCAGCGATATTTTCATCCTACAAATGGGTGAAGTCGTTCGTATTGTAGAGCTTGCCGAACGTATGATCCGTTTACGCGGTCTGCGTCCCTATAAAGACATCGAAATCAAATTTACGGGCATTCGTCCCGGTGAAAAGATGCATGAGGAGCTGTATCACGGGTTAGAAACGCCTGTTGAAACTATTCATCCAAGCATTTTGCAGCTCCGATCTTCCAACACGAATTTCGACTCGGCTTTATTCTGGGATCAGCTTCGTCGGGTGATCAATGAGCCTGCGGAAAACGCGGCAAATGTGCTGATGCGATTAACTCAATTGATTAAACCTAGTTCCCCGATCAATAATGGTCAACATGATATCCAACTGATCCAAAAATAGATGGTCTTTCACCGTGAGTGGTCATTCAGAGTGGGAATGTAGTAGATGAGTTATGCAGAAGACGCGCCAGAGCGCGAATCGACAGACCAAGAAAATTTCTCTAACGAGGAGCTTGGTGTAGATGTAGTTTACCGACGGAGACGCCGACGCCGTTCTGGTATTTTAAAGAAATTTCTCAAGCGGTTCGGGTCGTCACGTCTCAAGTGGAATACCGCGTCAATGCTGCTGGCAGCCGTTGCGATTGTCGTAGTCGCCGCCGCTGTGATCTCGTTTGACTCGCTGAACCGCGTTCAAAATTCGGTTACTGACTTGCAACGGGTGATTTCCCTGTTGGGAACTAAAGCAGGAACTGACCTTACCCTCAACGATTTTGAACGCATACGGGTGAGCGTTGATGCCACGGAATCGACGTTGAAAGATGCGAACAACCGACTACAGTTTCTGCAACCTTTTGCATCGTTGAATGCAAATCTTGAGACTTCGCTTGATACGCTTGCAGCGGCTCATGAACTTGCCCTTGCCGCGAAATCCATGTTGAGCGGGCTTCAACCGGTGCTGTTCTATATGGTTCAAGGTGAACAAGGCGAGTCTGTGATGACTCAAACGTCTTCTGGTGAACGTATCATTGAACTCCTCAACGTCGGGCAAACGGGATTTCAAGATGCGGCTGCCCATTTAGGAACCGCAGAAACGTACATTGATTCCATGAGTCCGGCGAACATCAGTACAAGCCTGATCACCTATGTGCAGGATTTGACAATTTACCGCGATCAGCTTTCGGAAATCAATAATCTGCTCATGGAAGCACCCGTGTTCTTAGAAACGGCGCTTGGCATTGATCAACCGAGAAATTATCTCGTCCTTTCGGCAAACAACGACGAAATTCGTCCGTCAGGGGGTTACATCAGTACGTGGGGATGGATGACCGTGCGTAATGGTCGCGTGCTGGAATATGAGTACAGCCCCACAACCGTTGATAGCCCTACCCCACCCGCCGACGAATTCGCCTCGGAAGTGCAAGTGCCGGATTGGTGGATTCGTTATGGTCAACCGTTATATGCAGCATGGGATGGAAGTTGGTTCGCGGACTTCCCCTCTACGGCTGATATGGCAATGTGGTACTACAACACGGGCGATAATCTTCATGCACCAGTGGATGGTGTGATCAACATCGACATTAGCGGGTTTGAATACTTGATTGAAGCATTAGGCTCGGTTTATCTGCCAACCTACGACGAAACGATCACCATCAATAACTTTCGTGAGGTCGTGTATCGGATTCGCGTCGAGGGTCACTCGAACGACCACAAAGAATTCTTAGCCGTGCTGTACAATCAGGTCTTTACAGACTGGCAGTCCGCCAGCATTGACCCTGAGCAAAATCAGGCGGTGCTTGGCGCTCTGCTGCGAGCGATTCAAGAAAAACACGTCATGATGTATTTTGCCAATTCCTCGCTGAACCATGCAATCGAACTGCTCGGTTGGACAGGCAGACAAACCGATGGCATTGGACACGATTACATCATGGTGGCAGATGCAAACCTCGGCAATAAGTCGAATAACTCGGTCATTCGCTCACTGACTTACGATGTCGATATTCAAGCCGATAACACGGTACTTGGGCGCACGACGATCAATTATGACTTCTCGTCGCGGACAGCCGCGAACGACCCGGCGGTGAATCCACCTTATAACGGTACAGCGGATTACTATACGCTTACGCAGTTGTTCGTTCCTGTTGGAACTGAACTGACAGAAACAGACAACGTAGGAATCAACCCGACGGTTGTACAGCAAGAGTCACATACGTTGATCGTGTCGCAGTTTGCCGTTCCGTTCGACTCGTCTCAACGCTTCCAGTTTAACTACCATACCAGCGCCGTTGTCGAAACGCTGGGGGAGCTGCATCGCTATCGGTTAATGCTCCAAAAACAGCCCGGCGCACGCGCAAACGTGATCAATGTTCAAGTCATGCTGCCTGCTGGCATGGAAATGGACAGCTCGAACATCGCGCCTGCGACGAGCTACACCATTGGGCGACAGATTATCGAATTCCGCGTCGTCCTAATTGAGGATCAGTGGATTGAACTCATATTTTCCAGCAGCGCCGACGACTAACTACCCAACAAGCATCCAGTAATTTAGTTGCAAGAGCAAACAGATCAGTGATAGTATCGCTGATCTGTTTTGTATTCAGGGTGTTTCTATCTATGAAGCGCATTTTGAACCATGATTTGGCAAAACCCTTCGCGTTGGCGCTGATCCTCATTGGTATCGGTTTGATTGCGTTTGCGGTTTTTCGTTACGCACAGACATCGTATAATATCGGGCAAAATTTCGCCTTTCAGCGTCAGGCACAAAGCGAAAGCGAAGGCGCGGACATTGCGCTGCAAAATGAGTCGGAAGCACGGGTATTGATGGCAGAAGATATGGAACTGCGCGACCTTGTGCGAGAACGGAATAATACGTTTGTTGTGGGCGGCGCGGGCTTAATCGTGCTGGCGGTTGGATGGCTGCTTAACGACCTAGTCAACTCGAACCAGAATACGAAAAACCAACCAAAGAATCAACCGGACAGCCAAACAAAAAATCAGCCGGACAGTTAAATATCAGCAAAAACGATTCACCTTAGTTGCGTGAAAGAAGTTTTTTCGTTATATTGGTATTCGTGAACAGTGTTGACTATTGTTCGCAGGGCATCGTAATGCCAAAATGTGGGTCTTAGCGGACAGCATTCACTGTCCGAAGAAAGACATGTGGATAATTGTTTTTGTAGAAGGAGCTTTTGGATATGAACAAAGTTAGACGGCTTCTCCCTGTTGTATTGCTGTTGCTAGGCGTGTTTGTGGTCAGCATTGGTGTCGTCGGCGCACAAGACGACGAACTCACCTTTGCGATGGTCAGTCACGGCGGCGTCAGTAATCCGTTCTGGATCGTCGTCATTCGCGGTATGGAAGACGCGTGCGAAATTTTGAACGCGAACTGCCAATGGTTGAGCGAACCCGATTACGGCTTGGAACAAATGGCGGGCTACTGGGATGATGCGCTTTCGCTGAACCCCGATGGTATTGGCACGACTGTCCCTGACGCAGAAGTCATTCGCAGCGGTGTCGAGCGTGCGGCTGAACTCGGTATTCCGGTGGTGGTCTTCAATACGGCTGATCCCGGCGCTGGCACAGACTCGGCTTTGCCGACGCTGTTCTACGTAGGTGCGAACGAATTTACGGGCGGCGTGAGCAATGCTCGCCGTGTGTTCGCTCAAGCAGAAGCCGATGGCACAACGGTTGCACGCGGTGTCTGCACGATTCAGGAACAGGGTCACAGTGGTCTCGAAGCACGCTGCGCGGGCGTCGAGAGCGTCTTTGACGAAATGGGCGTGACGATTGAACGCCTGAACATCACCAACAACCCCGAAGAAACAGCAGGTATTCTGGCTGACTACTTCGCGGCGAACCCGGACACGAATGCGATCTTCATGCTTGGTCCGCAACCCGCGTCGGGCTTGAACCTGTACGTCAGTGAGTCGGGTCGTGAAGCAGGTTCGCTGTATGCGACCAGCCATGACACGAGCCAAGAAATCTACTCGATGATTCAGGAAGGCAACCTGCTCCAGACCATCGACCAACAGCCGTACCTGCAAGGCTTCCAGTCGATCATGTGGCTGTACCTCAACAGCCAATTTGAACTGGCGCCCGGCGGCGATATTTTCACGGGTCCCGGCGTGATTGATGGCACCAACGTCGATGCGATCATTGAATTGACAGCGGCAGGCGTTCGCTAAAAATAAGTATCATTCAAGTGGGGAGCCTAAAATAGATGCTCCCCACCTCCTTATTACGCAATTACACAGCCCAAAAACAAAGGTTAAGGTTATTTCCATGAGCGACGCCTCTCCCGCTCAACGACAGCCGTTGACAATCACATCTGACCAGCGGCTTTCCAGACCAAGAAGTTTCAACACAACGATTATGCTGTTGGTGGTCGTCGGGATCGCCAGCCTGATCATCGCGGAGCAAGTCGCTACCGGATGGCTGGCACTCGGCGAACGTGCAAATATCAGCCGCCGTGACATCAACCCTATTGAAATTACCGTGATT
Source organism: Aggregatilineales bacterium (assembly GCA_038214955.1). Classification (GTDB taxonomy): domain Bacteria; phylum Chloroflexota; class Anaerolineae; order Aggregatilineales; family Phototrophicaceae; genus Flexifilum. The sequence continues at coordinate 6,378 of JBBQRJ010000156.1, forward strand.
ATTGGCACGGCGCTCTGGGGTTTGATCGCACTGCGAACGGCGTTCGGCTTCTTCCGTCACCCCGGCGTCCCCAGTATGCGTGACTTCTTCGCCGGGAATGATGGGCATATCGCGCCCGGTGTCCTGTTAACGATGACTCTGCTCACGGTCATTGGCGTGATCAGCCTTGTGATCGGGGAACAAGTGATCACCGGATGGGTTGCGCTCGGTGAACGCACGAATATCCCGCGCAGTCACTTGAACTCTGTCGAATGGCTGGTCATCGTCACCACTTTAGTGTGGGGATTCCTCAACCTACGCACAACATGGATGCTCTACCGTCGGAATTGGCGCGGCTGGTCGTGGGCGCAGTGGATACTTTTGCTCACAGCGTTAATCGGCGGTACGGTGTTGATGTCGGGTATTTTCAACGTGCATGAAGTCCTTCCAGACAATGGAAGTTTCTTAGACAACCTTCCCGGCGTTCAAGAACTGACCGCGCCGGGTTTCCTCATGTTTCTATCCGCCATTGCGGTGTATCGCTTTCTCACCATTCATGTGGATTTGACCGCCGGGCAGTCGGTTCGTAACACGCTGGCAAAATCTCCCGGCGCGGGCGCGATCATCGGCTTCGCGGCGATCATTGTGGGTTTCTCGCTGGCGTCGCCGCTGTTCTTAGAGCCAAGCGCGTTTGCAAACATCCTTTCGACCAACATCACAAACGGGATTGTCGCTATCGGGATCACCGTGTTGATGATTTCCGGCGAATTTGACCTGTCGGTGGGGTCAATTTATGGCGCATCGGCTTTGATCTTCATCCTGTCGATGACTGACGGCATTCTCGGTTTGCCGCCACAGCCCGCCCCTATCGCCGTTATTTTCGCGCTGGTGTTTGCGGGCTTTCTCGGCTTTGTGAACGGCATGATCCTCATTCGTACAGGGATTCCATCGTTCATTGTCACGCTCGGCACGCTGCTGGCGTATCGCGCTATCCCGCTGGTGATCATCCCCGATGGGCGCATCATCCGTTATGCCGATTATCGACTGCCAGAACCGTTCATCTACATTGACCGCTGGCTGCTGTTGGCGGGACTCGTCGCTTTTGCCGCGATCCTCGTGGTGATGGCGCTGCGAGTCATCCCCGACCTATGGCGTCGCTTCAAATCGAGAATCGCGCATTATCAAGAGGATACGGCGGCATTCCGCGATCTATTTGTCGTCATGCTGGTAGTACGTTTAGTCGTTACGGTGATCGCTATTGTCGGTATTGTCTATATTGTGCTGACGGGCATTGCCGATTTGCTGCCGCAAACGGGTACGCTGGTTGAAGTGAGCTACTTTAACGTTGCGAACGGACGGATCGAGTCGCTGCCGTTTATAGGCACGATCCCGCTGAACGTAAACTTACGCACAGGCGTGTTGTGGTGGTTGATCCTCGTGGTGGTATTCCAATTCATCCTGTCGCAGACGCCCTATGGCAACTATACGTTTGCTGTTGGTGGGAACGCGGGCGCGGCACGGGCGCAAGGGATCAGCGTGAACCGCATCAAGGTGATGAATTTCATGCTGTCGGGCATCGTGGCGGGTCTAGCGGGGATTTCGTTCGTGTCCCGCGTAGGGAGCGTCAATGCGAACCTCGGTGATGGCTTGGAATTGGAAGTGATCGCCGCGTCGGTGATCGGCGGGACGCTGCTCACAGGTGGTTACGGGAGCATCTTCGGGGCGCTGCTCGGCGTGTTGATTTTCGGGATGCTTCGCACGGGCTTAGTACTGGTGGGCATGGATGCCCGCGTGTTCTTCGGCGTGATCGGCGTGATTATTATTGTAGCCGTCGTGATCAATACGGCAGTCAGGCAGATTAGAACCTAATGCAACCATCAACAGACTCACAACCCACTAGCCAACCAAATCAGCCTCAACAATCGCATATTCCGTTGGTGGAAATGCGCGGTATCTACAAGAGTTTTGGCACAGTTGAGGCGGTACGCGGAGTCGATTTTCACATTGACCGCCCTGAAATTCTCGGCTTGCTAGGCGATAACGGCGCAGGGAAATCCACGCTGATCAAGATTTTGACGGGCATGTATACCCCAACCAGAGGTGAAATTTTGTTTGAGGGGCAGCCCGTGACGATCAATTCACCACATGAAGCTCGCGTGCTTGGGATCGAAACGGTGTATCAAGACCTTGCGCTTGTGCCGTTGATGAGCATCGCACGTAACTTCTGGCTCGGTCAAGAATTGGTTCATCGTTATGGACCGCTGCGCGTGCTGAAAAAGCAAGAAATGTCAGATCGGGCGCGTGAGGCGCTGCTGGATATTGGCATTCGTATTCGCAGCGCCGATGAGCCTGTCGGGTCACTGTCGGGCGGTGAACGCCAGTCGATTGCCATTGGACGAGCCGTGTTTTTCGGAAAGAAACTGCTGATTCTTGATGAACCGACTTCCGCGCTTTCGGTCAAGCAGACGCAAGAGGTGTTGAATTACACACGTCGAGCGAAAGAACGCGGTTTGTCAGTGATTTTCATCACGCACAATATCGCCCATGTGCATGAAGTCGCGGATCGCTTCACGATCATTCGCGGCGGGCGCAAAGTAGGCGATTTCCGTAAGGAAGAAGTGAGCGAAATGGAAGTGGCTCAGATGGTGATGACGGGCGCTGTCCCTGAACGTTTGCAGCTTGTTTCCAAAGATGAAATTTAGATGTTTCACCCAAAGATGAGAGACACCCATGCATAGATTTATCACCCTGTTCACCCTCGTGCTGCTGCTGATCGCCACCGCCGCATGTGCGCCCGACAATTTAGACATCACACCAACGCCAACGGCGACAAATACGCCCCTGCCGACCTCAACGCGCCTCCCTAGCCCTACTCCCGGCGGCGAACCCACACCAGAGCCAACCGAAGTTGTGGTGGAACTGCTCAATGGCGGGCTGCTTGAGACGATCATCGCTGCTGCTCCGGCGCGGTTTGCGGGCGGCGCGATCACATGGAATCGAAATGAGATCGAGAATACGGATGAGGATGTGCAGTATAGAGATGAGACTGAAGGTCGCACGGCGCGGATCGCGTATTCGGGCGCGGGCGGTGATTACTCTGAACTCACATTCGGGGTATTCGATTCGCCGGAAGCAGCGCAAATCTATTATGAGCTAATTCGAGGGCGCTTACGCACGCTCGAAAATTCCGAAACGCGAGACATCTTCCCGCTGCCGAATGCATTTGGCGGCGGTACTTACGGCTCTGATGCGATTTTCGTGCGGGAAAACCTGTTCATGCGTATTTCTGTACCGCGATTCTCCAGCACGGCGGGTAATCCGCTTGTGCCGTATGCGCGGGCGCTGTTTACGTTCATTGATCCCATCGTGCCACCCGCATAAAACTTCATCCCCCGCCTCAAAAAAGAAGCCTCACCCCCCGACCCCCTCTCCATTCGGGGATGGGCATCTTTCTCCCCCTCTCCTTTTTCGGAGAGGGGGTCGGGGGGT
>JBBQRJ010000157.1:0-9814 GCA_038214955.1 Aggregatilineales bacterium
GGCGGCGTAGATCGCTCGGTTTGCCCTGTGCGATGATTTTCCCCTTGTTGATGATCAGCACGCGGTCACACACTTGCTCGGCTTCGCTCAAAATGTGTGTGCTGAACAACACCGTATGATCTTTGCCTAGCGCCCGCACGCTCTCGCGCACTTCGATCACCTGCTGCGGGTCAATGCCGATGGTCGGCTCATCAAGGATGATCACGGGTGGGTTATGGACGAGGGCTTGCGCCAAACCGAGCCGCTGCTTCAAGCCCTTCGACAGGTGGCGCACCAATTGATTTTGACGATCTAGCAGGTTAAAACGGGCGAGGACAGCATCTACGGCGGCTTTAGCATGATGCACGCCGCGCAGCTTCGCCCAGAAGGTCACATAGCCGCGCACGGTCATATCGGGGTAAATGGGGACGCGCTCTGGCAAGTAACCGACTCGCCGCCGCGCTTCCAGCGAGTCTTCCACCACATCATGCCCCGCAATCTTGGCGCTGCCTTCGGTAGGCGGCATGAATCCGGTCAGCATTCGCATGGTGGTCGTTTTGCCCGCGCCGTTGGGTCCTAGCAAGCCGACGATTTCACCTTGCTTCGCGGTAAAGGTGATTCCGTCTACCGCGAGGCGATCTCCATAGCGTTTGGTCAAGCCTTTGGCTTCGATCATGAGCAACCATCTCTAACAGAATTGCATTGTAGGGACGCCATACATGGCGTCCGTTTTATCAATTTGGGACAGCGGACGCGATGTATCGCGTCCCTACGACCTGCCCATCCAAAAGCGTACAGGCTCAATACAGGGGCGTCAAGCGGAGAAATGTCCCCCTAGATAATGTGGGGGGGAATCAAAAGGGGCATAGACGAACCCATGCCCCAATCTACTTGTCTTATTCCCCCGCGAGTTGATACACGCGCACGTAATCGACCAGCAGAGTTTGCGGGAAGGTGGTCGTTTCGTCGGGGAAACCGGGCCAGTTGCCGCCCACTGCCAGATTCAGCAGCAGGAAGAAATCATGGTCGAACACCCAGCGATCCCCGCCCAAGTCTTCGGGGGTGATCATGTTGAACAGTTCGCCATCCACATACCAGCGGATCGCTTCGGGATCCCATTCCACCGCGTAGACATGGAAATCGTCGGCATACGGGACATCGGATACCCGTGATGCGCCAATGCCTTCGCCGCCAGAGTAGCCGGGTCCGTGAATCGTGCCAAAGACCGTGTTGGGTTCCCGTCCAATGTATTCCAGAATGTCGAGTTCGCCGCTGTTGGGCCAGCCAACGGTGTTAAAATCTGCGCCCAGCATCCAGAAGGCGGGCCAAATGCCCTGACCGAACGGGACGCGAATACGGGCTTCGACGCGCCCATAGGTGAACTCGAACTTGTCACGGGTGATCAAGCGGGCTGAGGTGAAACGGCATGTCCCATAGTGACAGGTCGTGTTATCGAGCGTTTCTTCAATGGCGACAATTGCAAGGTTGCCAGCGCCGTCCATCGAGGCATTTTCAACGCGATCTGTGTAGTATTCCCATTCGTTGTTGCCCCACCCATGTCCGCCAATTTCCGCCGTCCAGTTCGCGGTGTCAACGGGAGTTCCGGCTGCACCATCAAATTCGTCTGCCCAGAGCAAGTTCCACTCACGGGAGTTCCATAAGTTTTCGGCTTCCAAATCAAGCACCCTTTCTTCGACTACGGCGAGGGCTTCCCCTTGCCATATGAGCAGCGAGTCACCTTCAATCGTTGCCACGCCCACTTGATCAAGCATGGCGGTTTGTGCGCCCACGCCAGCGGGCATTCCGAAGGCATAGCCGGACACTTGATCCAGCCCTAAGCCGTCGTTGGGAGCGCCGCCGGGTTGAAAGTCGGTACGGCGTTGGAACAGCGCAAACGGGACGGCAAACTGACGCCAGCCGATATAATCATCATCGACGCGGTAGAAATAGCGTTCCGCGCTGTCGCCGGGCAGGTCGGGGTTGCGATTGTCGAACAGATCAATTTGCACCTGTGCGCCCGTGTCATTGCCGAAAAGCCAGAAGGTCATGGCGTTGTAGGCTGTCCAATCCATGCTGATCCATTCCGTGCCGTCAGTGAATGCATGGGTGAAACCGCCCCAACTGTCAATGTCATAGCTGAGTGCCAGCACCGTATTCGCGGAGTCTGCCACAGCAGGTACGGCGATCCGCGAACCACCGACGATCTGCCGCGCTGCCAGCGTGACGTTCTCCGGTTGGTTGCCCCAGGGAACATAACCGATACCCGCTCCATCGGGCGCTAAGATGAACGGAATGCCGGTTTCAAAATCATCTACAATCACATCAGGCGTGATCGGTTCGTCCTGTGCGCTGACTCCTACGGCTGTAATCATGAGAAGCAGCACAAGTATCCAAATAAAATGTTGTCGAATACGCATTTATTTATCCTCCACAATAGTCTTTGAGAGCGCTTCCAAAGCATAACACAAAACTGATTTCGAGTCAGGTTTTGCTGCACGATCCGTTGACATTGCTGTGAGGATACGGTATAGTTGCGCCAAATCTACAAGGTGAAAAATGCACAACGTCTCGTTGCCAGAAATCCGTCGTCGCAGCCCGCAGACCAATGAGGTCAAGCAGGGATTTTTGCGTTAGGCGCACCGAGACATCAATGCGAGCCGAGCAATCCCCCTGACCTCATGCGAGAGGTAGGGGGATTTTTTATGCCTGAATGTCGGGTTATTGTAGGGACGCGCAACGGCGCGTCCGAAAAAAGGGGAAATAGATAGATGCAGCAAAAGCGTGTGCGCGTCGGGGTCTACGGCGCATCGGGGTACGCAGGGCAGGACGCAGTTGAAATCCTGTCGAAACATCCGTGTGTTGATCTGATTTTCGCCACGTCCGGCACGTATGCGGGCGATGCTGTCCCGTTTACGAACTTGCGCTACATCAAGCCAGAGGACGCGCCGCTGGAAAGCGTTGAAGCCGTATTTCTGGCGCTGCCACATGGGGTTTCTGCCCAAACTGCGAAACGGGCAGAGGCGCATAACGTCCGTGTAGTTGACCTGTCCGCCGATCTCCGTTTGGATACATCGGAATCCTATCAGCAATGGTATAACCACCCGCACCCGCACCCTGAACTACTGCCCACGCCTTACGGCTTGCCGGAGATCAACCGCGCCGCCTTGCGCGGCGTAGATCGCATTGCCGCGCCGGGCTGCTACCCGACGACGACATTACTCGGCGTGTACCCCTTGCTGCGTGATAATTGGCTGCTCAATGACCGCCCCATCATCGTGGATGCGAAATCCGGCGTGAGCGGCGCGGGGCGCGAACCCAAGCCCAATACGCATTTTGTCGAGGTGTTTGGCAATTTCTCTCCCTATGGCGTGGGACGATCCCATCGGCATGTGGGCGAAATTGAGCAGGAAATGAAGAAGATCAACGCCGACGCGGGCTTGCTGATTTTCACACCGCATTTGCTCCCCGTAGATCGCGGCTTGATGGCAAGCATCTATGTTCAGCTTGCGCCCGATCACACGAGCGCAGAGGTTCAAGCCTTGTACGAACAGACCTATGCCAACGAACCGCTGGTTGATGTGCTTCCCAAAGGTCAACTTGCCACACTCAAGCATGTGGTTAGAACCAACAAGGCGGTGATCAGCATTACACCCGTGACGGATCGCTATGTTCACATCACCAGTGTGACGGATAACCTTCGCAAGGGGGCGTCTGGTCAAGCGGTGCAGTGCTTCAACCTGATGTACGACTTTGCGGAGACGACAGCACTTTTGTAAATTTCACCCCACCCCCGACCCCTCCCCGAATTCAAGGAGGGGAGAAAACGGCAAGTCTGTTTGCGCCCTCCCCTGAATTCGGGGGAGGGTTGGGGAGGGGGTCAGCATAGAAAAGGAGAGGGTTATTCCGAATGCCAGCCCCAATCATCATTAAGATTAGCGGTCATGAACTCGACAGCCCCGGCTTTCTCGCGGAATTGGCATCTGCCTTGCAGCATTTCGATGTGCCAATCGTGATTGTTCACGGCGGCGGCAAAGAGATCACGGCGCTGCAAACCCGTTTGGGTATCGAACCGCGCTACGTCGATGGACTCCGCATCACCGACGCCGAAACGCTGGCGCTGGTCGAGATGGTCTTATGCGGTACGGTCAATAAACGCATTGTGCGGACGCTCGTCAATGCGGGGATCGATGCGCTTGGCTTGAGCGGCGTAGACTGCGGCTTGATCAGCGCGGACAAGATGACTCACGAGTCCGTTGATATGGGCTTCACAGGCGAAGTCACCGCCGTGCGCGTCGATATTCTGATCGATTTTCTTGATCAGGGGATTGTTCCGGTCATCGCGCCGATTTGTTTGGGTGAGGATAACAATTTCAACGTCAATGCAGATCACGTCGCGGGGGCGCTTGCGGCGGCGCTGGAAGCGGATCGCGTGGTGTTCGTGAGCAATGTTGAAGGTGTTCTGCTCAACGGGGAAGTGATCCCCACACTGACGCCAGCGCGAGTCGAGGAATTGATCGCTGATGGGACGATCTTCGGTGGCATGATCCCGAAAGTGCGAACCGCGTTGGAATCGCTCAAAGAAGGCGTATCGCAAGCCGTGATCACCAACCTAGCGGGACTCAAGAGCGGCGGCGGGACGGTGTTCACAGCAACGACCTGACCTCACCCCCGACCCCTCCCCGAATTCGAGGAGGGGAGAAAATGGCGAGTCGGCTTGCTCCCTCCCCTGAATTCGGGGGAGGGTTGGGGAGGGGGTCTAGTGGAAAGCGATAACGCTTGTCTGACGAACGAAAGCAAGCACTTTATCAACTGATCGGGGAGTTGTACCGCGAGAAGCAGGCGGCGGAAATTGTCGAATCGTTCGAGAAAGTATTCGCGGACGAGGACGAAGATACCGCCAGCGTGTTAGATCACTGGTTGGATTTCTATCGGTTGCAGAAATACCGCCGATCCAAGGTGCGCCGCCGACCCACCTACCGCGAACGGGTGACGGCGTGTTCGTCGTGCGGATACCCTGCCTCGCACAGGCATCACCTGTGGGATATGGCGATGCACGGCGAAAACCGCGTGACCATTCAGCTATGCGCGAACTGTCACGAACTGCATCATTTGATGTACAACGCGCTCGTGCGTGACTCGGAGTACAGCCGAAAATTGGTGTTACATGTCCTGTTTTCGGGTAAGGTTGCCGTAGACACGGCAGAGAAAATTCTAGGATGGTGTTTAGCGACGATCCGTTATGAAGCCAATAACGGATGGATCGAGATGGGCAGAGACGCGCAAACGTGGATCGAAGCCCAATTACATTGGACAGACTTTATCAAGCAGCAAACAGCAGAAAGAGGGTAACTGCGTGGTCGATTCGATCATTGAATTGGAAAATACACACATCGTACAGTCGTATAAGCGTGCGCCGTTTGTGTTAACACACGGTGAAGGCATGACTCTGTACGATGACACTGGCAAAGCCTATGAAGATTGGGTGGCGGGGATTGCGGTCAACGCGCTTGGCTATGCAGACCCCGGCTTGACGGCAGTCATTCAATCGGCGGCGTCGGGTTTGATCCACACGAGCAATTTGTACTACACCGCGCCACAGGCTGAACTCGCCGCGCTCTTGTGCGAAAAGTCGTTTGCTGACCGCGCCTTTTTCACCAACAGCGGCACAGAAGCGAACGAAGGCGCGATCAAGTTTGCGCGTAAAGCCGCGTCGGACAGCGGCGTCGAAGGCAAAACCGAGATCGTCCATTTCAGCCACGCCTTTCACGGGCGCACAATGGGATCGCTGGCGTTGACCCCCAAAGAGAAGTATCAGAGGGCGTTCCAACCGCTGATGCCCGGTGGTGTGTTAGCCGAGTTCAACGACATTGCAGCGGCACAAGCGGCGATCAGCGACAAGACCGCCGCCGTGTTCGTTGAGCCGATTCAGGGCGAAGGCGGCATCTACGCCGCGACTCCCGAATTTCTGACTGCGCTGCGCCAGTTATGCGATCAACATAACGCGCTGCTGGTGTTTGATGAGATTCAATGCGGCATCGGGCGCACGGGCAATTTGTGGGCGCACAGCATCAGCGGCGTGACGCCAGACATCATGACCATCGCCAAACCGATGGCGGGCGGTTTGCCCATTGGCGCAATTTTGACCACCGAAGCGGTTGCTTCGCATATTCACCCCGGCGATCACGGCACGACCTTCGGCGGCAACCCGTTTGTGACCGGAGTCGCCAAATACGTGATCGAACGCATCAGCCAGCCTAGTTTTCTGGCGAACGTCAACGAAACGGGCGAATACCTGCGGGAACGTCTGAGCGAAATCAACAGCCCGTTGATTAAAGAGGTGCGCGGGCGCGGCTTGATGGTCGGCTTAGAACTAACCGTTGATGTCACACCAATCATTGAAGCGGGTTACGAACACGGTTTGCTGATGGTCAGCGCGGGGACGAATATTATCCGCTTTGTGCCGCCGTTGATCGCCACCAAAGCCAACGTTGATACGCTGATTGATCGCCTGACGACTATTCTTGCGGAGCAAAGTTAGATGACTGAATCTACTATGGAAAAGGTGAAGGGCTTTCGAGTCGCGGGCGTTCATGCCGGGTTGAAACCTGTCGGCGTGTTAGACTTCACACTGATTGTCAGCGATACGCCGTGTGCGGCGGCGGGTGTGTTCACGACCAATCAGGTCAAAGCCGCGCCTGTGCTGGTCGATATGGCAAAACTGCAAAAGAACCCGAACGGAATTCGTGCCGTAGCGGTCAACACCAAATGCGCGAATGCATGTACGGGTCAGCAGGGGATTGATAACGCCAACGAAATGGCGCGGCTGGTCGCAGAGCAGCTTGGTTGTTCCGAAGACGACGTGCTGGTCATGTCTACCGGTGTGATCGGGACACAACTGCCGATGGACAAGATCAAGCGCGGTGTTGAACTGTCAGCAAACGCACTTGGCGACGATTGGAATAGTGCCGCACAGGGCATTATGACGACGGATACACGTCCGAAGTTAGAACAGCTTGAATTTTATCTTGCTGACGGGCAAGCGGTTCGTATTACAGGGATTGCAAAAGGCGCGGGCATGATTGCGCCGAATATGGCGACCATGTTAAGCGTGATCGTCACTGATGCAGTCATCGACCAGCAGCAGATGGAACGCATTTTCCGTAATGCGAATGATGTGACGTTCAACTCCATTGCCGTAGACGGCGACACCAGCACCAATGACACGGTGCTGCTGCTGGCAAATGGGGCAAGCGGCGTCGTTTTGGACGATCAAGCGTCCCTGATGCAATTTCAAGACTCGCTGACGCAGCTATGTAAGCTGCTTGCCCAATCGGTTGTGCGTGATGGCGAAGGCGCGACCAAGTTCATTCAGATCACGGTCAAGGGAACACGCACACGGGAAGATGCCCGACAAATTGCCAATACCATCGCTATATCACCGCTCGTCAAAACGGCGTTTTACGGCGGTGATGCCAATTGGGGGCGTATTCTGGCGGCGGCGGGGCGGGCGGGCGTCACGTTTGACCAGACACGCTTGAGTCTGTCAATGTCACCGCTAAACGAGCCGGGTAAGGGAGTGCAGTTGATCGTCAACGGCGAACCCACAGGCTACAGCGAAGCCGAAGCGACGGCGATTATTCAAGAGAAAGAAGTTGCAATCGAGTTGGATTGCGGCGATCTGCAAGCAATCCCCATGCAGAATGATGTCATAGTCTGGACGTGTGACCTCAGCCATGACTATGTGTCGATCAACGGACATTATCGGAGCTAACTATGCAAGCATTGATCGCACTCGAAGACGGGCGCACGTTCACCGGGACGGGGTTCGGCGCGGACGGGGTACAGACGGGCGAACTCGTCTTTAACACCTCTATGACCGGGTATCAGGAAATTTTGACTGACCCGTCGTATCACAAGCAAATCGTGACTCTCACAGTGCCGCATGTCGGCAACACGGGCATCAACCTGCAAGACATCGAGTCGGATCGCGTGTGGGTGGCGGGGTTCGTCGTGCGGGCGCTGTCGCCTGTCGTGAGCAATTGGCGCTCACAGCGCAACCTTGACGGCTATCTGCGCGAACAGGGCGTGATCGGCATTTCGGACGTAGCGACGCGGGCGCTCGTGCGCCATATCCGCGAAAAAGGCGTCATGCGGGCGGCGATTGCTCACGGTGACGCTGCAAACGATCCGGCGGCGCTGGTCGAAATTGCCCGCCAATCGCCGGATATGTCGGGCTGGAACTTGGTTGATGATGTGACCTGCATCGAGCCGTATCACTGGACAGAAAAAAGTGACGCGGGTTGGTACGTCGATCACGGCTACGACCCCGACGGCGCGTTGATCGTCGCCTATGACACGGGCATCAAGAAGAACATTTTGCGTATGATGACGGATCGCGGTCTGCGCGTGACCGTTGTTCCCGCGAACTGCCCCGCGAGTGATGTTCTCGCCATGAACCCGGCGGGCGTGTTCCTGAGCAACGGACCCGGCGATCCCGCTGCGGTCACGGGTATGATCAACAACACGCGGGGTTTGCTCGGCAAAGTGCCGATTTTCGGCATCTGCTTGGGGCATCAAATTCTGGCGCTGGCGTTGGGTGGCAAAACCGAAAAGATGCGCTTCGGTCATCGCGGCGGCAACCAACCTGTGAAGAATCTGCTCACGGGCGTCGTCGAGATCAGTTCGCACAATCACGGTTTCGCGGTCACAGCGGACAGCGATTTAGGCGGCGCGGAAGTCACGCACATCAACCTGAACGATCAAACGATTGAAGGGCTGCGCCACATGGGACTCGGCGCGTTCAGCGTGCAGTATCACCCGGAAGCATCACCCGGACCCCACGACTCGCTTTATCTGTTTGACGAATTCGTGGAGCGGGTCAAAAGTGCCGTTGGAGCGCGTCCCACGCCATGATCGCGGCTGCCCCTGCGCGTTCGGGTGTGCTGTCGGCACAAATCAGGTCGCCCCGTGAATGGGGGATCATCATCCTTGTGGCAGTGTTGTTCGCATTCATGCCGCAGTTGCCCGACAATGATTGGTTTCGCAACGCCAGCGATTTACCCGATGCGTTGGCGATCTACAAGAACCCCGCCTATGTCTATCCCCCTTGGGCGCTGATCCTGTTCGCGCCCTACTACCTGATCGGCGCGGCGGGGTCGCGGGTGGCGTCGGTATTGGTTGTGGGGGTTTTGGGACAGCGCAGCGGGTGGGCATTGAAGGATTTTCTCGCGGTAGTCATATCGCCGCTGTTCATGTGGACGATGGTCTTAAGCAGCGCCGACATATTGATTCTGCTCATCCCGATTCTGCTCTGGAGTATAGTCGGGCGGGGGGAAAGTTTGCGGCGCGGGCTTGCGCTGGCGATTTTGCTGCTCAAGCCGCAAGTGGGGCTTGTTCTGGCGCTGCCTCGCTTATGGTCGCTGCGTCGTGAGCCGCGACGGTTGCTCACTTTGCTGGTGATCGCGGGGGCGATCATGCTCCCCGTGAGTCTCATCGGGTCGCCGCCGCTCCTCGTGCAGTGGTTGAACAATCTTGGCGCTCCGCAGGTGGATAACATTGGCTTCTGGCAGTCGAATAACCTGTCGATGACCGTGAGCATCGGGTTTATTCCGGCGCTGCTGCTCGTGACAGCGGTGTTTGGCGGCGTCTACCTGTGGATTCGTTCACGTCAGCGCCGTTGGACGGATCGTCATACCGACAGCACCCTGCTTGCGGCATCAATGCTGCTTGCGCCTTACGCCAGCAACCAGAGCGCGATTGTCCCGCTGGCGCTGCATCCCTCATGGCGGGTTACAGTGGCGCAGTGGTTCGGCGTGATGGGCGCGGCGCTGCTCAA
>JBBQRJ010000158.1:0-9775 GCA_038214955.1 Aggregatilineales bacterium
GGATGCAGTGAAGTCCCCGCCATCGAGCTTTGCACATTGAGCAGAATTTCCCACGCTTTTTCAGCGAAGGCACGGCTGGCAAGCACGCGGGCTTGCGCCTTACGCACTCTTGAGGCGGAAACTGCCTCAAGAGCGCGGGTGATCTGCCCAATGTTCTTCACACTGCGAATACGGTTCTTTACTTCGCGTGCAGTTGCCATTGGTTAGCTCCAGTTCGCGTTGAACTGTTCGATGGCGCTCCGCAATGCCTTTTCTTTGTCTTCGGGCAGTGTCTTGGTCGTTTCAATCGAGTCGGCAATCTCAGCGTACTGGCTGTGGTAAGTACGCAGCCAAGCTATCTGCCAATCCTTGACACGTTCCACCGGAATATTGTCGAGCAAACCGCGTGTACCCGCAAACAGGACAGAGATTTGATCTGCCAACTGAAGCGGTTGATACTGAGGCTGCTTGAGCAGTTCCGTCAGACGCAAACCACGATCCAACTGACGCTGAGTCGCTTTGTCCAAGTCAGAACCAAACTGAGCGAACGCTGCCAACGAACGGAACTGCGCGAGGTCGAGGCGCAAACCACCTGCGACGCGCTTCATAGCTTTCGTCTGAGCATCACCACCCACGCGGCTCACGCTGATACCGACGTTAATGGCGGGGCGCTGACCTGCGTTAAAGAGTTCGGATTCAAGGAAGATTTGACCATCCGTAATCGAGATAACGTTCGTCGGCACGTATGCAGCAACGTCACCGAGCAGCGTTTCGATCATGGGGAGCGCGGTCAAACTGCCGCCGCCGCGTGCATCGCTCAACTGAGCAGCACGCTCTAACAAACGGCTGTGCAGATAGAACACGTCACCGGGATAGGCTTCACGTCCCGGCGGACGGCGCATCAACAGCGATACTTGGCGGTACGCCCAAGCGTGCTTCGACAGGTCGTCGTACACGATCAAGCAGTCTTTGCCGTTTTCCATGAACCACTCGCCAATAGCACAGCCCGAATAGGGGGCGATGTATTGGAGCGCCGCCGCTTCGGAAGCCGTTGCTACGACAACGGTGGTGTAATCCATTGCGCCGTTTTCTTCCAGCAGCGCGACCAGACGTGCAATCTCACCGCGACGCTTACCAATCGCCACGTAGATGCAAAACAGGTCTTTGCCCTTCTGGTTGATGATGGTATCGATGGCAATTGCCGTCTTACCCGTCTGGCGATCACCGATGATCAACTGACGCTGACCACGACCGACAGGCGTCATTGCGTCGATGGAGACAATACCCGTTTGCACGGGGCGTCCCACGTTCTTACGCTGCATCACGCCGGGGGCAATGCGTTCGATGTTGTAGAATTCCGTCGATGTGATAGGACCACGTCCGTCAACGGGTTCGCCGAGCGCGTTCACCACGCGACCCACCATACCCATGCCAACGGGAACCGACGCGATACGACCTAGGGGGCGTACTTCATCACCTTCATTGATGGTGTCGTATTCGCCCAAAATGATGACACCGACGTTTTGACGTTCAAGGTTGAACGCAATCCCGGCAGCGCCATTGCTAAAGCGAACAAGTTCGCTGTACCGAATATTGTTTAACCCGGCGACACGTGCGATGCCGTCACCGACTTCCTCGACATACCCGACCTCAACCGCTTCGATTTCAGGGGTATAGTCTTGTACTTGCTTTAGAAGGGAGTCAAACAAATTGCTGGAGATGTCCGCCATCTGGGTCTCCTCAATAGAGATAAACGATGCAATCAAACGCGCAGAGCGTCAGAAAGACCAAACGTAAGAAATATACTGCGTCGTGCAAAAGCGTAATGATGTAATTCTACCTTATCCAGTGTCACCTGTCCACTTTTTCACAAACGGAAATCAGCAATTTGTGACACTTTGCACAAGTTTCGCCGTGAACTAATCTTCGTCAGCATCTTCTTTGCGCTTCTGTCCCTTGCCTAGCGCAACCGACCTCTGGAATGCCGCCCATACTGCCCGTGAGATCACCGTCCGCAAGCCGCCCTTCTCTAGCTGGTAGATCGCCTCTGCCGATGTGCCGCCGGGACTCGTCACCTGATTGCGTAACTGCGCCGGATGCAAACCGGAATGCATCGCAAAATCCACCGATCCGCGCACGGTTTTAAGGACAAGTCGTTCCGAGTCACGCCGCGAAAAACCCATATGCACGCCCGCATCGATCAACGCTTCCATGAACAGGAAGACATAGGCGGGTCCCGTACCACTTAAGGCGGTTGCCATGTCGAGATACTTTTCATCATCGACGTACATCTCTTCGCCTAACGCGCCTAACAGCGTTCGTGCATCCTCGTGCTGGCTTTCTGGCACATCTGGAGTCGCCGTCCATACAGTGATCCCCTCGCCAATTTGTGCGGGTGTGTTCGGCATGGCGCGGACGATGTTCGGGTTAAACATACCTTCTGCCAGCGTGCCGATCTTCACACCCGCAAGGATGCTCAAGATCAAGCTGGCACGGCTGCCCCGCCCGTTCAGCGAATGGAACACCTGCCCTACCACCTGCGGCTTGGTCGAAATGACAATGATGTCGGCGTTTTCGACAACGGCGGCGTTATCCGTTGAGAATCGAAGCCCGTAACGGCTGATCAATTCCTGTCCGCGATCCTCACGCGGGTCAGCGGCGGAAAGCTGATCACCTGTCAAGAGTTTTTGCGTAATCAAACCTTTGATCATGGCTTCTGCCATGACCCCACTGCCGATGAATGCGATGCGTTTATCTCCGAGCGGCAACGTAATTGCTCCTTTTACTCAAACAGGGTACGAACAGTCACTTCAAAACCGGGAATGACATCACCGCCAGTCAGTTTGTCGTCACCAGACAAACTGATCTCCGGCTTGTCTTTTTGAAAGACAATGACCAATTTGCGCTGTAGGTCGATGATCCAGATCAAACGAACGCCATCCCTTAGATAGGCTGCAACTTTTGCGTAGACATCGGTGAAACGGTCTGTGGGCGAAACAATTTCAACTATGAGATCGGGGACTAAAACGGGCGGTTTGTGTCCATAGTCCGGGTCAGATGCTTTATATGCCGTTAGGCGGGAAGCCTCAAAATACATGAGATCAGGAACCCGCGAACCTTTCACCCACTTCCGTTCATAGGCTAGGACGAACGGCGTATCCAGAAAGATTTTCCCCAAATTACGCGGGGTGACAAACATTGTGAGCGCAGTCATAAGACTTGACTGTACGTCACCGTGATCAAACATCGTCGGACTCAAAATTTTTCGCTCTCCATTAATGAGTTCAAAGGGGTGTTTGTCAAATTCTGCAATGAACTCCTCAATCGTCATGAGTCCTTCGGAAATCTGGGTATCGGTCATCGACTTGACTCCCTAACTCTGCTGATACGGGTATTGGTCGCGCCACAGCGCCGATGCTTGCTCGACTCGATCTTCAACAACCGTTACACCGATTCCCAACCCCGACGGCACATTGAGACGGCTGTTAGGCTGCAACTCGAACGGCGGTTCGGTCAAATCTTGAATGTAGTAGCGACTGGTGGCAGAAATGTCACACGGGAGCGTTACGCCGGGAAGCGATGCAAACGCGACATTTGCCGCCCGCCCGATCCCCGTTTCCATCAAGCCGCCAATCCACAACGGCGTACCATGTTCTACGCACACCTTGTAAATTTCGAGGCTTTCACTGTAGCCGCTCACCCGTGCGGGCTTCAAGTTGATGATCTTACACGCGCCAAGTTCTAGCGCCATGCGCGTATCATCTGCCGACAAAATACTTTCATCCAAACAGATCGGCGTGGTCAACTGCGGCTGTAACTTGCTGTGTTCATAAACATCATCGTGACCCAACGGCTGCTCAAGCATGAGCAAATTGAACTCGTCCACCTGTTTCAGATGATCGGCGTCTGCCAGCGTGTAGGCGCTGTTCGCGTCCAGCATCAGCACAATATCGGGGAATGCTTGACGCACGCCTCGCGCCAATTCAACATCCCAACCGGGTTGAATTTTTAGTTTGATGCGCCCGTAGCCCTCACCGACGCGCTTGGCGATGATGCTAATCGTATCTTCGATGGTCGGCTTAATGCCGATGCTCACGCCGACATTCGCATACCCGCGTGAATCATGTCCGGCGGGCAGATGCGCCGCGAATGCTTGCGCTAACGTCTGATTGTTGGCTTTTGCCAGCGCGTCCCATACCGCCGCTTCGATGGCATGTTTCGCCAATGGATGCCCGCGCGTTTTCCCAATCAGCGAGGGGATTTCTGTCGCGTCACTGATGCGCTTGCCGAGCAGCGCGGGCGCTAGAAACTCGCTCATAACATGCATTGCCGTCCCCATCGTTTCGTAACTGTAACCGGGGTGAATCTCGGCGGAGCATTCGCCCCACCCCGTGATTCCCTCGTCGGTGTGCAGCGCAACGATGATCGCCGTTTTAAACGGTTCTTCCCCGAAGCTCGTGCGTAAGCGTTCCACAAACGGCATGGCAATTGGGAAAAGTTGAACATCTTTTACGGTGATGGTGCGGGTCATAAATCCCCTTAGTTCATAGAAAACGATTCAAATTGAGGTCCGTTGTAGCTCAACAGGTAAAATGCTCGTTCGCGCCCTTCGTGCGGTTCGTAAAGGAAATCCGTCACGATGTAGCCACGCTCGAACAACGTCTTGAACTGCGCTCGACTGTGCATTCGCCACAGGTGCGCCAGTTCGGGATCCGCTTGTTCCATCTTCGGCGTGTTCGTCGGAATTTCCAAGAGCGCAAGCGATCCCGTCGGGAGTTTGCTCTCTGTGGGCGGCGAGACAAACCCGTTCGGCAAAACAATCGTCGGGTTGAGGATCGGTGTTTCTGCTTCAAAATACTGGCTCAAGGTGATTTCACCACGCCGCCCATATAAACGTTCTTCCACGCGGCGATTCGTCACCCACCATTCCACTAGAAGCCGATCCGACGAGCCTAGCCGTGCTAGACCGCCCTCGTTTTCTGTGCCGTAGTAATCTTCCAGATAACGTTGGCTGATCGCGCTCAATTTGCGGATATTCAAATGGGCGTTGGTCGAAAGCAGGGGATCGAACGTCCATACGATCAACCGGATTCCCTGTGTGATCGCCATACTGCGCTGCGCCCGCTTGAGCCGATAGCCAATGCCGCCACTGCGATATTCTGGCAGCACAACCATGCGTTTCGAGACAATTTGCAGGTTCGCCATCGCCGGACGTTCAGTCTCTTCGATGTTCGTGCCTAAAAAGCCCACCAGCACGCCAACCATTTGATTCCCGTCGAACGCGGCTAGCACATGCCCACCATGATTCGCCAGCGAAAACAACATATGGGCGGGGATCACCGACTCGCTGTCGCTCCCCCAGTAAATTTTCTGTAATTCGACTGCTGCTCGCATGTCTGAAAGCGCGTGAAGGGGTCGAATTTCAATATCTATACCAGTCATCCATCAACCTCTATTAGATGATGCGTGGGCGGCGGCGCAAGGTATACCGCAGAAGCGCCCATCCGTACCGCCGTCGCGGCATATAGGTTAAAAGCGTATCTTCTAAGCGGCGGGGGTGAATCCCAAAATACTGGAACGCTGTCCCCAACCGCGCTGTTCGGTTTGTTGCTAAAATGTCTAACCACTGCGACGTAATCAACGAACGGGGCAGCACACGATCATAAACCGTCGTTAGCCAGCGAAGTAGATACGGCGGCACACTGATAATTGCACGTCGCTTGCCAGAAACACGCATAATTGTGCGGAGTAAGTCTTCCAGCGTGATGTATTCTGCCCCACCGATTTCGACTATCGCGTCCACAGTATCCAATGCTTCTAAACTGGCGACGATGGCATCCACCAGATCGCCAACGTAGAGTGGATGTAAGACCACTTCCCCACGCCCCGGCATGAGAAAGAAGAACGGATTTGCGGTCATTTGCATGGCGATATGGTTGATGAACGCATCATCTTCACCGAACACAATGCCAGAACGAATTATTGTGTAGGCGAGTCCGCTTGCCTTGATCACATCTTCGACCTGTCCTTTGACGCGCAGAAGCGCATACGCTGCCGCTGGTGACGCCCCAAGCTGACTCACGGTGATAATGCGCCCTACACGCGCCGCCCGTGCCGCCGTGATGAGCTGACGGGTGCCAGCCAGTTCGATGCGTTCAAGGTCTCGCCGCCGCCCCCACCATTGGGCATTTTCTAGGTGGATGACGACATGCACGCCGGTGACGGCTTTGAATAATGCTTCTTCATCAAAGATGCTGCCGATAACGATTTCGGGCGGGTTTTCCCAAGGGAGCTTGTGTGTCCGGTGTTCAGGCAGCAGCAGACGGACATCATGCCCTCTCGACATCAAGCACGAGACGACATGCCGACCAATAAATCCTGTTGCACCTGTTACTAGAATCACCCGATCACGCCTCCGTAAAGCGGCGATTATAGCATACCTTTAAAGTCAGTAACGACTACGCTTGGCTGGGGTTTCATCTTGTGTACTCTAGGAAGTTTGCTACTCTTAAGGACATGAAACTCAGGTCAAGAAGCAACTGCTTTTTGTTAGGAGAGACGATAGTGCAACAACGACGTGTTGTCGTAACCGGAATGGGGATTTTATGTCCTACCGGGAATACAGTAGAAGAAGCGTGGAAAAACGCGGCGGCAGGCAAGACAGGCATTCGCACGATCCAACGGTTTGACACGTCGCATCTGGAAAATCATTTCGGCGGTGAAGTTAAAGATTTTGACCCGGAAGACTTTCTAGGACGCCGCGAGGCACGACGAACTGACCGCGTAACGCAAATGGCACTGTATGCTGCGAAACAAGCGATGGAGGATTCTGGTCTGCAAGTCACCGACGAGAACCGCTACGACTTTGCGGCAATCATCGGTTCGGGGATTGGTGGCATTTCATCGATCTTCGACAGCGTGCGACAATTCCTCGAAAAAGGTCCTAAATCGGTCAGCCCATTGATGGTGCCGATGATGCTCCCCGATGCGCCTTCAAGTAAAATCTCAATGGTTTATGGATTACGTGGACCTAACTTCGCCATTTCGACGGCGTGCGCCACCGGAAACAACTGCATTGGTGAAGCAACAGAGATCATCCGGCGCGGACAAGCAACGGTGGCGCTGGCTGGCAGTTCGGAAGCGGGCTTAGTCGAAGTGGCGATTGCCAGTTTCAACAACATGACCGCTATATCACGCCGCAACGATGAACCTGAAAAGGCAAGCCGTCCATTTGATAAAGATCGTGACGGTTTCGTGATCGCAGAAGGCGCGGCGATCCTCGTGCTTGAAGAACTTGAACACGCGCTGGCTCGCGGCGCAAAGATTTACGCGGAAGTGATCGGCTATGGACACACGTCGGATGCGTATCATGTCACTGCCCCGCTCGAAACGGGCGAAGGCGCGGCTAAAGCGATTGCAAACGCGCTGCAAAGTGCTAATTTGACGCCGAGCGATATTGATTACATCAACGCACACGGTACAAGCACGCCTTTAAACGACAAAAGCGAGACATTGGCGCTTAAGCGGGCATTGGGCGAACAAGCATACGAAATCCCGATTAGCTCTACCAAATCGGTGACAGGTCATTTAATGGGCGCGGCGGGGGCAGTGGAAGCCGTATTCACGATCATGGCGATGCGCGATAATTTCGTGCCGCCAACGATCAATCTTGATAATCAAGACCCTGAATGCGACTTAAACTATACGCCTCATGTGGGTATTGAACATCAGATTGAGTACGCAATGAGCAATTCGTTCGGTTTTGGCGGGCATAACGCGGTGTTGATCTTTGGTAAATACCACTCGAATGGTCACCAATAGACGCGGCACTACGCCGCAAATGATGTCCCCATGTTACGCCCACATTGTCGGTTGGGGGATGGCTGTCCCCGACACGGTGCTGACCAATGATGATTTGTCAGCAATTGTCGATACAACTGACGAATGGATTCGATCTCGCACAGGTATTCGAGAACGGCGCATTGCCAGCGAAAAAGAAACGACGGCTACACTTGGACTCAAAGCCGCTCAACGGGCGCTTGAGGTCGCAGACATTTTGCCGCTTGAGCTAGATATGATCATTGTGGCGACTTCGACGCCGGAAAATATTTTCCCAAGCACCGCCAGTTTGATCCAGTCGTGGTTAGGGGCGAACAAAGCAAGCGCGTTCGACCTCAGCGCGGCGTGTTCCGGTTTCGTCTACGCGGTAGACATGGCGACTCAAGCGATCCGGTCTGGGCGGATACAAAAGGCGCTCGTGATCGGTTCAGAAACGATGACTCGCGTCATGGACTGGTCAGATCGCGGGACGTGCATCCTGTTTGGAGATGGCGCGGGCGCGGTAGTGCTGGAAGCAAGTTCGGTAGAAGGCGGCGTATTGTCTGCCGTGCTGCGCTCGGACGGTTCGGGCGGTGACTTGCTCGGTATTCCCACCGTCGGCAGCCACGACATGGGCGAAATCGAGTCACTGCCCAACGGTCATAAAATGGGCAAAATGCATATGAACGGGGGTGAAGTCTTCAAGTTTGCTACCCGCGTCATTGCCGAAAGCATCAATCAGGCGCTTGATCTTGCGGGGTTGAGCATCAAAGACATTACGCTGATTGTGCCGCACCAAGCCAACTTGCGAATCATTGCGGCGGGGGCGCGTGCGCTCAAAGTGGATGAAAGCCTGTTCATGATCAACCTAGATCGGTATGGCAACACCTCCGCCGCGTCGATCCCGATTGCACTGGTCGAAGCCATTCAGCAGGGGCGCGTCAAAGAGAATGACCACATCGCGTTTGTGGGTTTTGGCGGCGGTCTCACATGGGCGGCGATGATCGTCAAATGGGGCGCACCCAAACCCGATGATCGTGTAAAACCGTTCAACCGTCAGCGGCGTGAAGCCATTTACGCCTTTGCTTTCTGGCGATCACGCCTTTTACGACTCAGCCGTCAAGTGAATGATCTCGTGAATCGTATCCGTCCGCGTGAAGGCAGGATGCAGCGTCTACGCCGTCGCATTGACCGCGAATCGTTGGAATAAACCCATTGCCCGAAACGCAATAGATCGAGCGCAACACATTAGAGTTATGAGAGCCGCCAAGCATGGCGGCTTTTTCTTTCCGTATTGTTCCTTATAATAAAACAAACGAAAAGGAGAGTTTATGGCAACCAAACTACTATCGCGCCTGGCACTAATGCTCCTCTTAGGCGTGCTGCTTATTTTCACCTCTTACCTGTTGGCACAAGATACAGCCCCCACAGCGATCACCGGTAATCAAGTGACACTTGAGTTTTATGGAACGGTACAGACGGCAAATGCTGTCGCACTGGCAATCAACGGACAGGTGATCGCGCTGGACAAAGCGCAAATCGATGCAGCACTCACGCCCGGAATGGTCGTGCGCGTACAAGCGATTATCTTGCCAGACGGTACGATCACGGCGCAACGTGTGAGCGCCGTCCCCGTCGGTGTGTTGCCCGGCATTGTCGAGTTTACGGGGATTCTTGAAGCAGTAGGCGACGTGTCGATCCTAGTGAGCGGTCAAATTATTGGCATGGGTGAATTTGCATTCTCGTCGCAATTTCAAGTAGGGGACTCTGTGCGCTTGTACGCAATCAGTGAAACACAAGGCACATGGACTCTACGCGGAATCATTTCGTTGGATCAAATCCCACCGCTGGCAACGCCCGATCCGTCTGCACCGATTAGCACGCCGATTGCTCCCGCACCCGTCGTCACACAGGAAGTGAGCGGCGTTGGGGGGAGTGTTGTGCAACCGCCTGTGACAACACCCGATGTCGGGGATGA
>JBBQRJ010000159.1:0-9715 GCA_038214955.1 Aggregatilineales bacterium
GCATCGCAACGATGCGGACTGCATGTATACCAACCTTGCAGCAGCAAATTAGTTTCGACATGAGCCGTCGCTAGGTGATCTTGTGGCGAAATAGGGCGTTGAGCCATATTCGCAGCAGACACATTTACGGATGTAATTCTATTCGGGTTTACAAAATCATGTGCATACCAAACGCCTTTGCTCTGTCCATTACGGGTCGGTTTAAATCTTAAATTGACGTTCAATGCCCCTACTCGATTTTGATGCGATAGCCCTAGTCTCCCCTCTCGCTTTTCGGAGAGGGGGTCGGGGGGTGAGGCGTCCTTAACTTGGAGTCCCAAGGCGATGAATTGTGTCTAAATGAGAGTTTTCAGCTTTTCGCCCGCTGCAATGCCAGACAGTACCGCGCCTTCTACGCGAGGACCGCTGAACGCATCCCCCGCGAACATCAGCGGCGCGGCTTGATCGGCTGCCAGCAGCGTGCGCTCTAAATAGGTGACGCTCGGTTGGGAATAGCGCCACCGCTTGATCTGCGTTTCAGTCACTTGTACAGACTCGTCAAGGAAGGGCATCAGGTCAACCTTGAAGGCGCGGATCACCTCATCGTCGCTGCGATCCCACAGTTGTTGGCTGTAACCCGCGCTCGCTTGCAGAGTCAGCATCGTGACCGGGCTGATCCCCTTCTGGCGGTTGTCGGCAATCCATGTGATCGGCGCGTGCGGACGCTGAATTGCGCCGGGAGCGGGCAAATTCACGAGTCCGTTAATCCCGAAAATCCCCGTAATGCAGGGTGAATATTCGATTTGTTCCAGTGCAGCGCGGTCACTTTCAGAGAGCATCACCTGACCGGCGTCCAGCAGAGCAAGCGACTGAGGCACAGGCGGCGTCAGCAAAACGGCTTTCGCCGTGACTCGCGTTCCGGCTTCGTCGCGCACTTCCCAACCACCGTCGATGACGCTCAAACTGGTCACTTCTTCTTTAAGCCGCACATCTAAGCCAATCGCCAGATGTTTCGCCAGCGCGTTCATCCCCCCCTTGATCGCATAGCGAGGGTGACCATCACGAGTGCTGGCTAAACTGCCATCGCTCCAACCACGTGACCATTCGAACGCGATCCCATCGGCTAACCATTCGTTGAGCAGCGCTGTAAACGCGGGGTCGCGTGTGGTGAAGAACTGCGCCCCATGATCGGCGGTGGCACCCCCTATACGGCGGGTCGCCATGCGCCCGCCAACACTTTTACCCTTGTCTAGTATCAGAACGCGCTTGCCCGCCTTGACGAGTCCACGCGCTGCGAATAACCCCGATAACCCCGCGCCAATGATTAGCACATCTGTGTTCATCGTCACCTCTTCTGCGTGAGAATCTGCCCATTATAACGAAAAACGGGCTGATCGTTCGATCAACCCGTCGCAAATAGTGATGAATGTCAACTATTTACCGGAACAATTCGCGCACAATGACGTTCCGCTGAATCTCGCTTGTGCCTTCGTAAATCTGGAAAACCTTCACATCGCGCATGAGCTTTTCGACGGGATATTCGCGCATGTAGCCGTAACCGCCGAACACTTGCACCGCATCAATGGTGATTTTCATGGCGGCGTCGGCGGCAAATGCCTTCGCAAACGCAACGGCTTTCGGGTTGTTGATGCCGTTATCGACCATCCACGCGGCTTGGTACGAGAGCAAACGCGCCGCCTCAATGTTCATCGCCATGTCTGCTATTTTGTGACCAATCGCCTGATGCTGCCAAATCGGTTGACCAAACGTCTCGCGTTCCTTCGCATACTTGATGCTTTCTTCCATCGCACGACGCGCCACACCGACAGCGCCCGATGCGACACCGGGGCGGCTGTGATCGAACACCGTCATCGCCAGAAGAAAGCCCATGCCTTCTTCCCCGATACGATTTTCGGCAGGGACTTCGACATTCTCAAACGTGACTTCGGCGGTATCGGCTGCCCGCTGACCCAGTTTATCAAAGTGGCGGCTAACGCTGATTCCGGGGGTGTCGCGTTCGATGATAAAGCACGACATGCCTTTGTGTTTCTTGCTCGGATCAGTCACGGCGAACACCGTGTAAAAGTTGGCATAGTTCACATTGCTGATGAAAATCTTCGAGCCATTGATGATGTACTTGCCGTTGACCTTCTCGGCGCGTGTTTGCATTCCGGCGACGTTTGACCCCGCGCCGGGTTCGGTCACGCAGTAGGCAGCGAGATCACCTTTGCCGACCATGCGATCCCCTAGCCAGTAGGATTTTTGCGCTTCCGTGCCGCCCAACGAAATGGGCAGACACGACAGGTTGTTGACGCTCATCGCTGTGCTGATGCCCGAACAACCGTAGGCGAGTTCTTCTGCAACGATCACCTCGTCAAAGACTTTCGCGCCGGGTCCGCCGTATTCTTCGGGGATGTTCAAGTTGACTAAGCCAACATTGCGCCCCTTCTTGATGATCTCGATAGGGAACTCTGCGGTTTTATCGAAGTGTTCCGCAACGGGGGTGATCTCTTTAGCTGTAAATTCACGCGCCAGCTTTTGTAACATTTTCTGGTCGTCAGACAGTTCAAATGAAACGCCGCCGAAGGCTGTTTTGTCCATAAGTTGAGGACTCCTAAATTTAATCAAATGTCGATTAGATTAGTATAACGGGGGATAGGGGCAGGGGCAAACGTTATTTCTGGATGCGTGCGAAAATACTGCTGACGGGGACAGAGAAACCGGGAAGCACCTCTTCACCCGACAAAATGTCATTTTCGGTCAAGATGATCTTGTCACCATTTGCTCGATAAACATCAATGGTGCGTTGACGGGGAAAAACAACCCATGCCAATCGTGTGCCGTTTGCAATGTAGTAACGGGCTTTCGCCTCAACTTCTTTTTCCGAATCATCTGGCGATTGAATCTCAACCGCAATATCGGGCATGGTGGGGATCGCGCCTTCGGTTATAGTCGGCGAACTGATGTTGGCTTGGAAAGAAATATCGGGCAGACGGGCATTATGTTTTTTGCCTTCGAGTTGAAACCGTGCGTTGGTTAGCACCAGTCCAAGATCATTGGGAATAACCACGTTGTTCATCAACCATGCAATAAAGGACTCAAGGAAAGCATGTTCCTGTGTTGGCATTTTCTCGACAATCTCCCCGTCGATGAGTTCAAAGAGGCGGTCACGGTTCTCTGGCAAGGCGAGAAATTGCTCGAAATTCTCCATCGTGTAAAGTTTGCGATCAATTGCCATGCTTACATACCCTCAAAAACGTGTCTTTATGACTTGCTTTCATTATACGTTCAAATCTTCATCAGCTCATACCTCTGCAACGATCACGCGGACGGTATCTTCTGGCGGCACTGGCAGCCCATCTTCTAAATCCGGCGTAAAAATGACTTGGCGCATGACTGACAATCCTTTCTATAGCCATTCATTGTCTATGCCTCAATGTTCATCAACCCATACGCCGCCGCCAGAACATGGATCGGGTGGACGCTCTTTGCCCCCGTCCCATGTGTGATCTGCCAGCGGCAGGTTTCGCTGTCGCAGATGACGGGCTTACTCACGCCAATCTCGCGTACTTGATCAAACAGCGGCTTGCCGACATCCATTGCAATCTGGTACTTTTCGACCTTGTAGCCATACGTCCCCGCAATCCCGCAGCACGACGCCTCCGAAAGGCGCACATCGAAGTTGGGGATCAACTCGAACAGGTCAAGCGCGGGCTGTCCCATGTTGTGCGCTTTCTGCTGGCAGGGCGCGTGATAGAGCAGAGTCCCGCCTAAGTCGAGCGGCTGGAAATCGGTCTTGAGTTCGCCGCGTCGATGCAGCATGAGCAGAAACTCGCTGATGTCATACACGCTGTCGGCAACGAGATCACGATCAGGGTGTTCAAGCTGCAAAATCTCGCGGTAGTCCGACTTAAAACTGAGCGTACAGGAGGTACTCGCGCCGATAACGGGTATCCCTTCCCGAACATAGGGCGCAAGGTGATTCAGGTTGCGGACGGCGTGAGATCGCGCCGCGTCAAATTCCCCATTGGACTGCATGGGGAGTCCGCAGCAGTTTTGTTCCGGCAGAATCACATCATAGCCGTTATGCGCCAAGACCATCACCGCCGCTTTGCTTGCCGCCGTTTCGTAGTAATTGCCCGCGCACGCATGGAAATAAGCGATTTTGCCGCGAAGGGGGGCTTCTGCTAGAGGCTTGTGCCGCGCAAACCATTCACGAAATGACTGGAATTTGAAATTGGGGAGGGGTGCATCGCGGTGAACGCCGATCACTTTTTCAGCGATGATGCGGGCAGGGCGGATTTTCGCGCCCCAATTGACCAGCGGCGCGAGTTTGTGACCCCATTTGCCCATGAGTTCGGAACGCCCTAGCACACGGTTGCGGATCGGGATGTGACCGTCGTAGAGTTTCTCCCGCGCCCGCGAATTGATCTCCATCACCTTGACACCGTGCGGACAGACCATCGTACATATACCGCAGCCAGAGCAGTAATCCACGCTTTTATCAGGCGAGTCGCCGCCGCGTTCTTCGTTCATGCGGAATCGCTGCCACTGAGGACCCACGACTTTAGGACCCGGAAACAGGTCAGTCACGGGGGCGACGGGACATGCCGCCGTACAAATGTTGCACTTCACGCATAGGTCGGCGGTGAATTCCACCTGCTCGGTAATGTCAAACGGGTTGATCAGGTTGCTCATGGGGGGGAGTCGCCAGTTCGTTTACGTTGGCAGCAATTATAAACTCACCTTACGCAGTTTGCCCTCATCCTAAATCCTTCTCCCTCAGGGAGAAGGACTTTCCAACACACGAACGTTTTTTCACCCCTCGCCCTGAGGGAGAGGGGCAGGGGGTGAGGGCTGAAAACGATACTCGTGCGTAAGGTGAGTTATAAAGACACCTTACGCAGGGTATCAGATTGACCCCCACCCCGCTCGCTGCGCTCGCCTCCCTCCCCCGAATTCAGGGGAGGGCGCAAACAGGAGTCTGTTTTCTCCCCTCCTCGAATTCGGGGAGGGGTCGGGGGTGGGGCCAGAAATAGCGATCTGCGTAAGGTGAGTTATAAAGACATTTCACCACAGAGGACACAGAGATCACAGAGAAATTGAAAAATCACCTCCGTGTTCTCTGTGATCTCTGTGGTTCAAATCTTTTCTAAATGGCAGTTCTGCGTCGCCACAAGATCGAGCGCGGACGCCGCCGAAAGGATATGCCGCGTGAGCGCGTGATCACCACTTGCAGGATGATCCCCAGAATTGCCAGCAAGATCACCCATTCCGCGCCCAAGCCGAAGCCCAACGCGACCATTTGCGCCCCGACAATCGCAGAGAACACGACGAGCAGTTGGAACGATATTGCAAGTAAGAGGACTCCCCCAACCACCATAAAGATCAGCAGCACAATATCGTCGGGGATGCCCAAGTTTAGCGAGACCATCAGTGAGCGCACGAGGACGATCCCGATGTAGCCGCCGATCAGGAACACCGCCAGATACCAGAGAACTCCGCCGAGGGCTGCACCGATCAGCCCGCCCACGACGAATACAATGAGCGCGATGATCGTATTCGGCTCGTTGACCAGTGAAATAGCGATCAAGCCGCCGATCAGGAAACCCGCGATCAAGATGATGAAATCGTAGACCGCCCAACCCGCTACGAGCAGAATGATCCCGCCGATGATTAAGATGATGCGTGCCGTCTCTGAGGTCGGTGTTTGCAGAATGCGATCAAACAGGCTGACCGCCGTTTCGGTGAGCGTTTCGGCGGCGCCTTCTGCCACATCGACCACGCCGCCCGCCGTTTCGTTGATCTCGGTTGCCGACGCGGTAGGAAACGGCGTCAGTTCCTGCGCGTAGACCGCGCCCGTCATCATGAGCAAGCCCAATAGAATCAGGATAATACGCTTGTGCATAAGTTTACCTCCTGTAATTACAAATCACATTATACAGGGGAACTGGCTTTCTGCGCGGCATGAACGCCCGTCGCAATATCCACGCCTTCGGTACACCCTTCGATCACAGGGCTGTAGCCGGACAGCAAACGTCCTGCCGCGTACAGATTCGGCGCTATAACGTTTCCATTCGCGTCAAGCGGACGTAGATCGCCGTCGGTTTCGATGCCCGCAAAGTGAATCGGCTGCGGTTTGTCGCTCAACAGCGGTTCGCTGAACCATTGATCGCGTTCGGGTACGCGGCTCACAGGCAAATCGAGGATCGTTTCCCACACGCGACCCGTGTAGTCGCTCTCCAAGCCGCCGCCATATAAACCGCCTGTCGCTAAGATCACCGCGTCGGCGGGGATCAAGCGCGGGCGACCATTTGCTGTCCCCGCGTAGACTCCCGTTACGCGCCCGTCGCGCATTTCCACGCTTTCGACTGTGCCGCCGATGGTCACGCGCCCACCCCGCGCCAGCAGACTCCGGCGCAAAGCGTTGAACAGGCGCAAACCGGGAATCGACGGCGTGAGCGTAGGAATTTCAAAGATCGGGCAGCCAATCTCGTGTTCGAGCGTGCGGGCAGTTTCCGCCTTGAAGCCGAGAATCGCGGGGAAGCCGATCACGGTTGCATCACGCACGAGCGGTTTGATCTGGCGGATCGCGTCGGCGAGTCCGGCGGGGGTGTCGAGCGTGTTGGCGTAATAGGTTGTCCAATCGTCGAAGTTTCCGCCCCTATGCGGCAGTTTGATCGTGTCTGCATGGGCGTGATAGCCCGCCGCGTTCAGGTTGTCCGCGATCAGCCCGCCGTAGAAGTCGCGCCAACCGTCAATCCCGATGATCATCACGCGGTCAGAGGTGGAGAGGGGGTGAACCATCCCCCCCGCGCCCAACGCAATGGGGCGCAGTTTGCCGAGCGCGGTCACGGCTTGCAAAGGTGATCCGTTCGGCAGTTGTAAACCCGCGCCGGATTCACGCAGCACACGATCCAGCAGCGCCGCACCGTAGGGGAGCGCCGCCGCCGTTTTCGCGTAGGGGTGATCGTCGTTGGCTGCCAGTTTGTTCACGTCACCTGTTTCGATCCACGCGGGGAACAGCGTTATTGCGCCTTGCCCCGCTGCCACGAGTTCAACCCTTGCGCCCGACTCGGCGGCAGTCAGCGCCGCCGTGAGTCCCGCCAAGCCCGCGCCGACAATCACAACGCGGGGTTTGCCTGACCTCACCCCCTGCCCAAATGATGAAACCTCACCCCCTAACCCCCTCTCCGAGCGGAGAGGGGGAACGTCAGGGGCAAAGTCCCCTCTCCCAAGTGAGAGGGGACTGAGAGGTGGGGCTGAAATGTTTGGCACAAACTGAATCGCATCCGTGCCATACAAACCCAGAATGCGCCCGTAGATGTGTTCTGCGAGAAGCGCCTGACGCAAATTGTGTCCCCACAGCAGCGGCTTGACCCCGCTGAAGCGCCGTTCGACAAATTCGGTCAGCAGTTCCATCGTTTGAGCGGGCTTGGCGTGCAGGGTTTCATGACGAATCGCCGCCGCACGGTAGGAGCAGAACCCACCCTGACAGGGACCCATGCCCACGCGCAGATCGCGGCGCAGGTCGTTGAGCGTGACGACATCGCCGCCGCGCAGCGCCTCAACAATCTGCGGCTCTGTGACGATCTCGCACTCGCAGATCAACGCGCCGGGGGTATCGCCGTGTTCAACCGCATCCAAGCGTCCGCGCAAACGGTGATAGCTGGACTCTGAACCGTGCGCGGCGGGGATCGGGGTGGTGGCGGTGGTGCAGGGCTTGGTTACGCCAAGTTTCGCGCACGCCATATCAGCGGCGCGTTCTGCCATCAGGCGAAAGGTGGTTAGCTTGCCGCCAATGATGCTGATCATCCCGTCGATGCCGTCCGTTTCGGCGTGATCAAGCAGGGTGAACGTGCGTTTCGCGGCGCGTCCATCTGAGGATTCGCCGGGGTCGTAGAGGGGACGCACGCCGCCCCACGCCCGCAAAATGCGTGCCTTGCTGATTCCCGGCGTCATGGCTTCGGCTTCATCAAGGATGCGCGTCACTTCCCACGCTTCCACGCGGGTATCTCCGGGGTCATCCGTCTTGACCGAAGTCGTGCCAATCACGCTGACCGTGCCGACGGGGACGAAAATATCACCGTCACCGGGCAGACGCAGCTTATTGATCACCGTGTTCACCCAACGGATGTTGTACGCCAGCATTGTGCCGCGACTCAGCTTCATTTTGAATTTCGCGCCCGCTTTCGCGCCGATCTCGCCCGCCCACGGACCCGCCGCGTTGATCACTACCGCGCATTCGACCTCAACCGATTCGTTGGTGCGAAGGTTGGTCAAATTCGCGCCGACGATGCGATCCGCCTGTTTGCGAAACGACTCGACGCGGTGATAGGTGAGGAACTGAGCGCCGTTCGCCTCGTGTGCGCCGCGCTGCAAAGCGTGAAGCAAATCCCACGAGTCGCATGTGCCGTCCGGCACTTCGTAGATCGCTTCTAGCTTGGGATTCAGCACACGCTCCCGTTTGATCGCTTCGGCTAAAGGGACATGGCGCGTAGGGAGATCAACCGCCGCGCACGCCTTCAACCATTGATCAACGTAGCTTTGATCATCACCGGGACACAGCACGAAAAAGCCGCTCGTGTCCTCAATGGCGTGAGGCGCAACCGTACGAATGATGCGGTTTTCGTCAATACATTCTTTGGCGCTTTCGGAATCGCGCACGGCGTAGCGCCCGCCGGAATGCAGTAACCCGTGATAACGTCCGCTTGTACCCGTCGCTAAGTCGCCCATTTCTGCGAGAATGACGCGCACGCCGCGCAGCGCCAGATCCCACGCGATGCCGCCGCCCGTCGCGCCGCCGCCGATCACCAGTACGTCAGTTTGAATCATGGACTGTCCGGGTCAGCCATACGGCGGGAGTCTTCTTCCATTTTCTTACGCAGACTCAAGGGGCGCATGTCTGTCCAAACCTCCTCAATGTAAGCGAGACATTCCCGTTTTAGACCCTCTTTACCCGCGTCACGCCAGCCTATCGGAGTTTCACGGTTTAGGAGCCAAATAGAATATTGTTCCTCGGCGTTGACCACGACTTTATAAAGCGCCTTATCTTCCTGCTCATCCATCAATTGATCTCCGCAAAACTCTTTTTGCAAATTATAGCGTGGGGAATCAAAAAGGACGCGGCAAATGCGCGTCCCATGTACGGCAAGTTAAGCCCACCCCACCCCCGACCCCTCCCCGAATTCGGGGAGGGGAGTAAGCAAAAGCGTCGTTTACATCGGAGGATGAGCCGGAAATAGACACTGACGGAGCGCGTTTGAGCCTCCTTTAGGAGGCTTTCTACCCCTTGCCGGAGGCTTGAGCCTCCGGCAAATCGCTTAACTTGGTGCATAAGGGACGCGGCAAATTCGCGTCCCTACATCCCTCTCCATTTGGAGAGGGGCAGGGGGTGAGGTTTTATTATCCGCGTGTGCTGCGAATTTCGCCTGTATCGTCCATGTTGGTACTCACCCGACGCATTGATCCGGTGGTCGTAGTCATGACTTTGGGAGCGCGACGGGCAAACGCGATCAGATAGATCACGAAGCCCACGACGCTGAACACGCCCGCCACGATCACCGCTGCCAGCAGAGAAATGGCGATCCGCATAATTTCGCCATCTGTCGCTAATGCGGTGGGCTGTGAGTCACTCTCGATTGCTGCCGCCCGCTGTGCGCCGAACCATAGCACAGTCGGCATGACGTTCGACTCAACAGTTTGTGTGAAGGTGTCCGGCGTGGTCGCTGTCAAA
>JBBQRJ010000160.1:0-9690 GCA_038214955.1 Aggregatilineales bacterium
CCCCCACCCCGCTCGCTGCGCTCGCCTCCCTCCCCCGAATTCAGGGGAGGGCGCAAACACGAGTCTGCTTGCTCCCCTCCTCGAATTCGGGGAGGGGTCGGGGGTGGGGTCAGAAATAACGATCTGCGTAAGGTGAGTTATGTAAAGTAATGTTCACGTCAATTTGGTAAATTTGCGAATAAAATGGGGACGTTATTATGTTTAGGCGTCCATTGAAACTTTTGGTTAGAATTTCCTATCTTGCCGAAGTTTAACGCCTGTGCTTCACTTGAGACATTATGAACTTGGGTCTGGTAGAATTTATGCGCGGTTATCAAGTGAATGTTCATCCCTCCTTAGAAGATTTCGAACTACTTGCCGAAGTATCACAAATGCTCACCCTGCTTGATCAGGATCGGGTGTTAGAGCGCGTGATCGAATTGATGGTCAAAGCGGTTGCTGCCGATAACAGCAGCTTGCTCATCAACCCCGATTATGGGGACGATTGGAAACGCACGTTCACGAAATATGTTTCCAACGCCACCGGACTCGAACGGCAAGATCAAACGGTGCGGTTAGCGCGTCGTGTGCTGGATAGAGGTTTAGCTGGTTGGGTCATTGCCAATAAACAAGCCGCGATTATCGAGGATACGCTCGATGATCCGCGCTGGATTGTGTTTCCTGATAGTAAATCGGGGACTCGTTCGGCGTTGTGTTTGCCCTTTTTGTGGAATGGTGATGTACTCGCGGTGCTGACGTTCACACACTCTCAGCCGTTCCATTTCAGCGAGTATCACCTGCGTTTGTTCACGATCATCGTGAATCAGGCGACGGGCGCCATTCGTAACGCCCAGTTGTTCGCGCATCTTTTACAGCAGCGTCAGCAGATGGAAGCGATTTTGCACGCCATCCCCGATTTACTGCTCGTGCTTGACCAAAACGGCATGATCATGCTGGCGAACGAACCCGCCGCGATCCTCGTGGGGACGGCGACGCTGCCAGAGCGCGGGGCGGGCGAGTCGATTAGCGATTATCTGGACAATGACGACATTTTCAGTTTTGTACATGAAATGTTAGAGAATCCGCTCAAGACGGGGCAGTCGTGGTCATTCCAGAGTCGTTCTGAAAAGCAGCGCCGCGATTTCTTAGTCACGGTATCGGCATGGGAGCAAAACGGCGATGCGGGCGGCTGCGTGATCGTGCTGCGCGACATCACCACCCTGCGCGACCTCAACCGCTTCAAAGATGAAATGCTGCAAATGGCATCACATGATCTTCGCAGTCCGTTAGCGTTGATCGTCGGCTATTGTAGTTTGATCGAACTGGACACGCCCGATGACTCGCCTATCCGCGAATATTTGAGCGTGATAGAACGCTCCATTGAACGGATGCGCGGTTTGCTCGATGATTTGCTGCGTGTAGAGCAAATTCGTAATTCGCCGCTGGAAATGCACCGCCCTGTTGATTACCGCGACATGATCAAGACGGTGATCAACGACAGTTACCCCGGCGCGGCGCAGAAGCATCAGCGCATCGATTCGGTGGTGGCGCTGGACAACGTGCCGGACGAAATCACCCTCAACCCGATGTTGATCCGTGAGGCGATGGAAAACCTGATCAATAACGCGATCAAGTACACGCCCGAAGGCGGCGTGATCTGCGTCAAGACGTTTGCACAGGAAGACCGTTTGCATTTTCTGGTTGAGGACAACGGGATCGGCGTTGCGAAAGAACATCTCCCGCGCCTGTTCGAGTCATTTTACCGCACGCGCCAATCGGGAACGGAACACGTCGAAGGGCGCGGCTTGGGTTTAAGCCTCGTCAAGACGATCATCGAGCGGCACGGCGGGGAAGTATGGGTCGAAAGCGAACTTGGTGAGGGCAGTCGCTTCGGTTTCTGGATTCCCATCCAGTAGCGACAAACAAGAAAAGAACTTTAACCACAGAGAACACAGAGGTCACAGAGAAAAAAGGATTATCTCCTCTGTGTTCTCCGTGTTCTCTGTGGTTAATTGCTTTTAGTTGTCTAGGGCGGCGTAGGCGTTGGAGGCGTACTGTGCGGCTGTCCCGGTGACGGGGGTTTGCTGCGCGGTGACGCTGACACGCTTTTCGTCAATTTGGGCTTGCAGACGGAACAGATCACGATCATTCGAGTCGTGCTGGAGCGCCGCTTCAAGCAGCATATCCGCAACGTCTAAATGGCGCGGGCTTTCGATCAGCAAGCGGGCAAGATCAACGGTGGTAGCGACAATCGCGTTCTTTGAACCGCTCTGGTACGCCAGATGGAGTGCCTGTCGATAGCGCAGCACTGCTTGACCCAACTCTTTCGCCTGAATATTCGCATAGCCAAGCAAACTCAACTGTTGGCGCTCGTCCTCGCGGTCTTTGACCTCACGGGCGATGTACAACGCCGACGTGTGGAAATTGATCGCCTCGCGCCAGCGTTCCAGCTTGCCGTAAGCCGTCCCCAAACCGCCTAAAACCTTGCCTTCGTAGGGGCGTTGATCGCCTTCGCGGAACAACGTTAGGGCTTCTTCCCATGTATCAATGGCTTCTTCGGGGTCGCCGCTGTCCAACTGGGCATAGCCGAGTTTGTACAGCACGAGGGCTTCATTGCTGCCGTCATTGGTACGCACAAGGTCAAGCGCCTGAGAGTAAGCGCGAATGGCAGCATCGCTTTCGCCCAACTGCTGATGCGCGTCACCGAGGATGATCAACAAATGGGCTTCGCTGGTATGGTTGCGAATTTGATGCGCCAAACGTACCCCGCGTGAGGCGTGTAAGACCGCCGCTTGCGAGTTATCGGTTTTGGCGGTGAGTTCTGCCAGCGATTCGAGGGCGGTCAGCATCCCCGGCGAGTCGTTGATCGCCTCATAGACAGTAACCGCATCGGCGTAGGTTGGGAGCGCCTCGGTCTCTTTGCCTTCGCTCACCAGCACCCGCCCTAACGCGCTCAACAGTTCAGCTTGACGACGGCGATCTCCGCTCTGGCGTGCCTGAATGATCTGTGTTCGCAGTCGAGTCGGCTCATCGACGGGTGGATCATCAAACGGCAGAATATCCGACGCAGTATCGTCGGTCAATTCGTCCTCGTCAATGAGGTCATCGTCATCGATCAGATCGTCGTCTTCAGAGAGATCATCATCGTCGAGATCATCATCGCTCGACAAATCGTCATCATCGTCATCAAATTCTTCCACAAGTTCAAGCGAGTCGTCGTCTTCCTCGAACATGCGTAAGGTGGCAGAAATATCTGATAATCCTGATTCTTCTAGCTCATCTTCGATGATTTCCGGTTCATCTTCAACGGGATCACCGTTTTGCAGCGCCACCGAGTCCGCCAGTTCGTCTTCATCATCATCGAGGATAGGGGGCGTCGGCACGATGGGAGGAGCAGTGGCGATCACAGGGGGCGGCGCGGGTTCGTCGTGAGCGGGGAATGCACCGCTTGACGTGGTGGCAAGGCGGCGCAGCGATACCAATTCGTAGACATAACCCCGCGTATTCACAAAATCACCCGCTTGCGAGAGCGACACGATCAAGGCGTTGACCATATCGTTGTCGCCCAAATCGGCGGCACGTTGGGCAGTTGCCGTGATGTTGTCGATTTCTGCCGCAAGGTGATCATGTCCGGCACGCTGTTGAGCGGCGTATTTCTTGGTGTACGCCAGCAAAGAGTCACGGAACTTGGTTTGCAGCGCGTCAAGCCGTCCTGAACCGCGTAACCAGCTTTGCGCGAATAAGAACGTGAGCGGGTGCAGACGATAGTAGGGTCTGCCGTAGCGTTCAAACCGTTCGACAAGGCGATATTGTGCGAGGAGGGACATGGGCTGCTGAATCGCTTCAACCGGTGCGCCCGCGATCATGCTGATGAGTTCCGCTGAGGCTTCCCCGCGAAGCGTGCCGCCCATCACCAGAACCAAGCCCTGCAACGCGCTGTTCAACGAACGGAATGCGGCAGTAAGCGCCGATAACTGCGGCGTCACGCCCGCACTTTGTCCCTGCGGCGGAAGTGTAGCAAGAAACTGAGAAGGAGGCAGCTTTTTAAGGTGACTGATTCCGGCGGCGGTGGCAATCGCAAACGGCGTGTGGTCGAGTGCGGCGGTCAGCCCATTCAAGCCATCCAGTGGTACAGACGGGTCTGCAAGCTGGCGATACATCATTGAGGCTTGTTCGGGTTCAAGTTTATTCAGGCGGAAACTTGTCCACTTACCGCTGATCTCGTCTTCGCTGGCGATCAACACGGGTAGACGGTCTGCACAGCGCGTAATGAAATCGCTGGTTGCCGCCGGGTCGGGTTTGCCGTCAAACACAATGAGCGGCTTATGCTGGCTCAAGGCGCTTGCCGCGACTCC
This sequence comes from Aggregatilineales bacterium, assembly GCA_038214955.1. GTDB lineage: Bacteria > Chloroflexota > Anaerolineae > Aggregatilineales > Phototrophicaceae > Flexifilum. The sequence goes on from JBBQRJ010000160.1 coordinate 4,335, forward strand.
AACGAGCGAGAGCGGGTTATCGGTGGTGATGAGTTCGGCAATGTTGTAGGCACGCCCCACGCGAACGATCAGTTCAGCGAAGGACGTATTCTCGACGTGCATCCAGAGGACGCCGCCGGGAAGTTCGGTGTAGGCGTTGGCGAGAGTTGCCACCAATGCTGTTTTGCCGATGCCAGACGCGCCAAAGATCAGCGCGGGCTTATTGTCTTTGAGTTGGGCATAGACGCGCCGTAGTGTGTCATCTCGCCCGATTAATTTGCCGGGGAGCATCACAGGCAGGTCTTGACCTTTGCGGGCGGGCGCTTCATGGGAAATCGGGTCAGCCATCACTTGTCGCTCGATTCGATCAGCAGGAACAAGAAAGTTTATAGTTCACAGTGTACAGTTTACAGTGAAAATGGGACGGTCTTAAGGTTAATCATTTGCCTTACCCTGATTTGTAGGGACGATGCCCGCATCGTCCGCCGTATTCTAACGGACGCCACAGGTGGCGTCCCTACATTGATTGCATTGGGTGAAGTTGGTTTTAACCGTGAACTGTTCACTGTGAACTGTCTACTCCATTTACGGCACTGGCACGGGCAGTTGCTCGACAGGCGTATTCTTCCATTTTTCGCCCTCTTCGATCAACATGATCGGGATGCCGTTCTTGATCGGGTACTTGTTGCCCGAATCGGCGCTAATGAGCCATGTATCTTTGTGCAAGACCAGCTTGCCGAAGTCATCACCGGGGTTCTTGTTCAGCTTGACCGCCGCCGGACAGCGCAGCAAGTCGAGCGTTTGTGGGTCAAATGTTTGAGCCATCGAGTCTCGTTCCTCTCTACATGCTTGCAGAGTATAGCGACGGGCAGTAAGAGCGTCAATTTCATGCTAGGATTGGGACTATGGTACGCCGACTCGCTTACTTTCTAATCGCTTTCTGTATCGTGCTGGCGATTCCGTTCAGCATAGTTGAGTTACCCGACTGGCTATTGTTGATCGGTTTGTTCGGCGGGCGATTGTATATCCTCAGCATTGATCCTTTGCTGCAAAAAGATCGCCGCGTGTTTTGGGCATCCGTGATTTTGTGGGGCGTCGTGCATGTGATCGTTAGCGTTGTGGATGCGCCCGCTCGTGCGTTTATCGGCTTGCCCGTGCTTTCTCTCCCGCTGATTTACTGGCTGATGTCCCGTTTCGGCAACATCACCGAACAATGGATGAATCTCAGCTTTCGCGTAACAACGATTTTGATGGGAATTGCAGGTTGGTTCTTAACTCATTTAGGCGAGTCGGAATTGGGCGCGTTTGCCATTCCTATCTGTATCTTGATCGTTGCTTCCCATACCTACCGCGCATTTTCAGATCGCAATGACAACCGGACGCTTACGGCACATTGGGTCGCGCTGGCGATTCTATTATGGATCGGTGCAGGGTTGTTTGCTGCAATGGTCATTTTTATAGGGACAAGTGATCGTATCAGCGATACGTTGATCCAAACGGTACTCGAAGATTGGATGCGTTACGCTACCCTCGCGGTGATTTTGGCGATGGGCAATCAAATTACGGCGGATATTCGCGGGGAAAATCGCCGAATCACCGGATTAAGCGCCTACTGGTTGTTTGCATTCGGCGTAATTATCGGCAGGCTGGTAATGGTATATGCTGGCATTTTACAGTTGTCCCCACTCCACCAATTTGAACCTAGTCCAGCGGCGATCAATGAATGGTTTAGGCTGATCTGGTTAGCAGGATTTTGGAATATCGCAATCCTGCTTGGTTTGATCATCTACGCGGTGCAAATTTTCATTCGACGCCCGCCGGGACTTCTTTCGTTAAACAGTGAACCGTGCCTCCCCCATTCACCGTCGCCTCACAGTGAATCGGAATGATCTGGTGGTCGGGCATGGCTTCACGGTAGACCCGTAGAGCCTGTGCGTCTGCTGCGACCCCGAACACGGGAACAAGCACGCGACCATTTACGGTCAGCGCGTTCGTATAGCTCCGCCACACCGGATACACGCCCCAATTGACGTAAAAGCGCGGGCTAGGCAGTTCCATCACGCGATACGGTTTACCCGCCGCGTTGGTTTCCCCCATGAACAGCGCCGCCGTTTGGCGCAACCGCTCCCCATTGATCGGCACAGTGGGCGCGGCAACCAGCATGGTGCGGGCGTCTGCCAGTTTGCACAGCAAATCGACGTGTCCGGTTTCCTCAAGGCGCAGCGAGGGTGTGACGATCAGCTTTTGGAAGTCGAACAGGGTATGCAACTGCGCCTCGATTTCGGCACGGGTCAAATGCGGGTTGCGCGTATCAATATCGTCGCTCATGATGAGCGTCCCCGCACCGTCTGACCAGATGTTGCCGCCTTCGGTATGCACATCAGTGACGCGCACGGGGATTCCGTTATGCGCCGCCCAACGTTCGGGCATGGCGTTATCGCGTTCCTGCGGGTAGGCAGCGAGGGGATCAAACACGGCGGAGATTGCTACACGCCGCCCCGACTCATCTAGCCCGATGATAGGACCGTAATCACGTACCCAGATGTCATCTGTTGGCAAATGCAGAATGCGAACGCACGCCAGATTCGCACGGTTGCGCCGCTTGAGCAGCATCCGAATCGCTGCCGCCCATTCCGGCACGGGGATCAGTACGTCGGCGCGTGCCACCTGACTGATCGCCTCGATCATCTCTAAATGAGCGTTCCACAGCGGCGGATAATGCACGGGAAAGCTGAGGATCACAGCTTCGAGTGTTTCCCACTGTGCTGGAAGTCTCACTACCGCATTGGATTCCATCGGTTTGGCGTCCAGATTCGCCGCTTCGACCCCGCTGCTTTCAGCTTCTATTGCCAAGCGTGCGGACGGTGCATCCATGCCCGCCGGAAGCAGATTCCAGCGCGTGAGAGTGTGCGCCAGCGCCGTTGAATCACGCGGGGGAGTAGCGTCAACATCAGCCGATGTGAGCGGACGGATCAACCGCTTGATCAGCGCGGGAATGCCTTTACGCCGCCATAACGGGTAGGGGATGAAACCGAATCGCAGCACGCCGCCGCGCTCCAATGGGGGGTTGGTCGTGTTCGCCCACCGCGCAAACAGCATCACCTCGTCAGCGGCGCGAATGTGACCTCCTGCATTGATCAGGGTTTCACCGAGCGCCTTTGCCCGCTCACGATAGGCGGGATCGGCTAACACGTTGTCAGCGGCGGCGCGAAGCTGTGCGGCGGTCATGACTCCGTAAGGCGGCATGATGCCCAGTGCCACGCCCGCGCCTGTTTCTTCGATGCGCCCCGCCACCATCGACTGCTCGTAGTGCTGTGGCACGCTGACCATTGGCACGCCGTAGACGAGGCTTTCCGTCGCGCTGTTCATGCCGCCGTGCGTGATGAATAAATCGGCGCGTTCCAGAATTTGAAGCTGAGGCACGAACTCGCGCACAATGAAATTCGGCGGCACATCCGTGAGTTTGGATGCGCTTGCGCCCGCCGAAACGATCACCTGTCCGGGAAAATCGCGGAAGGCGTCGAAGGCGGTTTGATAGAAGTCGGTGCGCGTGTGCATGATCGTACCCAGTGAGATGTAGATCAGTGGGCGGCGCGTCAGTTGATCAAACGGGAAGGGGGTATCACCGACGCGGGGGGCGAATGATGCGCCGACGAATTTGTAATGGTCGGCAAAGTCTTTCCCATCCATTTGAAATTCGCGGGAGGTGAACACCATGTTGATGTCGCCCGTATTGTTGAACGCGCCATCCCCTTTGCGGCGGGTGTTGGGGTAGCGACGGCGTAACCGCGCTTCGATGATGCTGCCCTGCACCAGTTCGGGGAGGCTTCGCAGCACTTCACGCGCTACTGTGTTCATGCTGCGTGGGCGTGCGCCAAACGCGAATGTGACCGTCGTTGAGATGGCGGGCAGTCGCAGAGTCGCCGCCGCGATGCGCCCCCACACGCACAGCGAGTCGTAAATCACATAATCGGGTTGTTCACGTTCCAGCACATCCAGCGTGAAGGGCAGTAGTTTTTCCGCCACCTGCATGAGGATCACCGCCAGTCCGAACACCTTACTGGTGTTGATCGCCGCGTCTTGCGTTGCCTGATCGACCAACTCATCGGGGTAGGGGCGAAACTCTGCGCCCGTCGCCTCGATTTTGGCGCGGAAGTCTTTCCGGTTGTAGTAGATCACCTGCTCGCCGCGCCGAACTAATTCACGCACGACGGGCAGAGTCGGGTTGACATGCCCGTGTGCTGGAATGTTGAAATAGACTGTTTTCAAGCTGACTCTTTCGACTTCACTCTCACAGGACATTCTGACGCCAAATTGTAGCCGAAGTGTGAACAGATCGTTACGCTTTTGCGGCAAGCGCCGTTGGCAATCCGTCTTGACTGCACAGGTTTTTCTCTAGATGATACTTGGCAACGCCTTCCTCGCCTTTGTTTTCCGCCCACTTGTTGAGCGTGTCACGTTCGCCCACGTAATCCATGTAGGGGACAGCATAGCCGCACGAGGTTTGCGTTTTGTGAATGGTCGCCGTGATGATCTGGCGGACGCCGGGATAAGCGGGGTAGGTGCTGATCATCGCGTCCCATTCCGGCGTATCGGGTAGAATGGTTCGCCCCACGCCGTACAAACGCACGATATTGGCTTGCCCCTCGAAGCCGCAAAACATGAAGGTCACGCGCCCATTTTCGAGCATGTGCGCCGATGTTTCGTTGCCGCTTCCGGTGACATCAAGGTAGGCGACTTCGGTGTCAGACAAGACGCGGAATGTGTCCATGCCTTTAGGCGATAGGTTGATATGACCGTCTGCGCTCAAAGGCGCGGTGGCAACGAAAAACATATGCTGTTTCTCGATAAACTCGCGGATTGTGGGAGTGATGCTCTCGTAGAACTTTGCCATGTGCGTAAACCTGTTGGGTGAAACGATAGCCCTAGCGTACCGGAAAAGCGCGATTGCTCGCAAGCGTCGGATCAGTCCAGTTTGATGCGATAGCCCTACTATGGACACTCGTATAATTGCCTTTCGCACAAATTCTCGTATAATTTAGATAGGGTTTTGAAGCGAAGGTGGAAAATGCCCTAGTTAACGAGTGTATTACTAAGCCAGTCCCTGTAACTTAACGGATAAAGTACGGTACTCCTAAGACTGGAATCTGGGTTCAATTCCCAGCAGGGATATTACATCTCGGCATATCAAATAATGATGTGCCGTTTTTATTTCAACCAGAACACCTGATCAACCACATCTTCGGCGGTGTGATTCGCGGCTCATCATCTCGTCGAAGTAGAAGCTAACTTTCACGCTTTTGCTCATGAAGTCTTTTCATTTCTTCAAAAGCAACTATCTCTGCTTTTTCTTGCGCGTCGATTTCCTCAGCGTGTT
>JBBQRJ010000161.1:0-9613 GCA_038214955.1 Aggregatilineales bacterium
ATCTGGGGTGTCGCCTTGATGCAGATTCAGGCGAATTTGCCCGATGCGCTGCCCGGTCAAAATGTAACTTTCCTGTTATTTGGCGATGTTGAAATTGAGAACGCGGGCGGCGTTAGTTCCGAAGGTGCTACGCTGGAAGCGACTTCCAATGGCGGTGCTAATATTCGCACATCGCCAAGCACGAACGGCAGTATCGCGGGGTCTCTGTCGAGCGGCGAAAAGGTCATCGTTAACGGGATTAGCGAAGATGGTCTATGGCTGCGTTTTCAAATTCCTGACAGCGATGCGTCGGGTTGGGTGTTCGCTCAGTTGTTCACTGTGTCGGGAGATGTAGACAGCCTAACGGTGATAGATACGCTTGCAAGCGAAACGACATATCAACCGATGCAAGCCTTCTACTTCCGTACAGGCATTGTTGATCCGTTGGGCTGTGCCGAAGCACCCTCAAGCGGTTTGCTGATTCAGACCCCAGACGGCGCGGGCGAAATCACGCTGCGGGCAAACGATGTTGATATTCAGTTGGGGTCAACTGCCTATTTGCAAGCCGTTCCCGGTGACCAAATGACGATTAGCGTCATTGAGGGTGAAGCGACGGTTACGGCAATGGGCGAAACTGTGGTCGTTCCAGCGGGTGCGTCTGTCGGTGTGCTGATGGATGAAGAAGGTCGCGCATCTGATGCACCGAAAGACGTTGAACCCTATAACGAGGAATCCCTCGTCACTCTGCCGATTATCGTGCTGCCAAGAGAGATTGAGATTGCGCCAGCGGCAGATGAGCAAACTATCGCTGATGCACAAGAACCCGATGAAGATAGCGGCGGCATTCCGGGAGTGGGTTTACCCGGTGGTATCCTCGATTTTACTGGGATGGAAGACATTGATCCTGCCATTTTCTGCACCATGTTTGATCAAATAATCTCCAGTGCTGACATGAGTCTTGATCAATATATCTCCTTGATACGTGCTGCAATCATTGCAATCTCCCCTGCGGATCGTGCCGAAATTGAACAGTTCATCACGATATTAGAGGCGTGTCCGTAACGTTTTTCAGCTAGGGGGCTTGGCAGGGTCAAGCCCCCTGAGAGTAAAATCTCCTTCGGCGCGTCTATTTACTGAGCAGTTGCTTGAGTGTGTTACGTTCATCTGGCAGCCCGAAAAAGAAAGAAAAGAGATTCGTTTTCATTTTCCAGAAGGGTTCGCAAGCGATGATTTGCTCTAGTGTTTGACGTTGTAGAGGGTTCAACGGTGTGCCGGGACGATAGGTGCGATCCTCACGGGGAAAATCGTACTGCCCTTTAAATCCCCCTAAAACCTTGCCGTAAACTTGATACTTCTCCCAATCGTAAATGGGATCGCGGCGAAGTGGTTTACCACGCCCGTCAAACGCTCGATCCAGCATGAGCCGAGCAATCAGATGCGCGGGCTGAGTGGTGATCGCTTTGCTTTGCAGCGCACGCTCCATGCCTTTATCTCCCAGTGTATAGAAACACTTCAAAATATCTATCTCCCCACTAAAAAGCCCTAACCCGTAGGTTGTCGGAAAATTGAGCGCGTCGATGAGGATGTCAATTACAAAGTCAGGCACAGCGTTTGGCACACCCACAAAATCTCGCGGGCTGGAAATAATAAGCGACATGGCAGCTTGCAACCGAACCGCTTTGTCTGAATGGGTTTTGCAAAGCTCAGTGAAATAGTCGCTGTACAACGCCCCTGAGCGTGTGGTTGCCAGATGAGTGGCAAAACTATCGAGCATGATGCACAGGGTTTCTGCATCCGTTTCGGATTGCAGCGCAGCCCATAAAGCTGGACGTATTTGCTCGGTACGATCAACGAATGCTTTAAATAGTTGTGCGGCATTCCGCCGAAGCGGGCTGATTTCGCTGGTGAGTAACCTTATGTAAACGTCAAGACCGGACGCCACATGGTTGTAGGTCTGCATCTGGATTTGAAATATTCCAATGGAGATTGGATCGAGAGCATTTTCAATCACGTATAAATGCTCATTGCATGACTCGACAAATGAAATCAATAGCCTGAGGATGTTGTGACGTTCGGGGGTGTTCTGGTCGTTCAGCAGTTCAATCAAAAAAGGAACGACGGCGGGTGTCACACTGTACACACTCCCCTGATGATTGACCGCGCTGATTAAATGGTCATAAGCCTTTTTTCGTTCGCCTTCATCTGCCGAAGCCAGAAGGCGTATATACTGCGGCGTGTCTATTGCAGAGCCGTAAGCGTGCTGCAAACTTTTCCAGTCAACGAGATCGAGTCCTTCGAGCATTGTTTTCTCCACTGCTGAACGAGGGCGCTGGTCGTTAATTCTCAATGCGCCCCCATTGAGTTTTTATGATACTCGATGCGCTACATTCCCGGCGCTACTCCCGTTGTTGGGGTGGGTGGCAGCCGACTAATGGCGCAAATCTAAATGGAAACGACGGTACTTCTCACCTCTAACTGAGTTTGCCCAATTGCTTGACAACATATCCTATTTTGTGTTATTTTGAAATTGACAACGTTTGCAAGACGTTTAATGCCAAAAGAGAGGTGCTTTGCAAATGTTTTCGCCGTAACATGCTTGAAAATGACAAGACTATTCAGTGTTTATTGCAATCGATTGCAAAAAGATATGTCCGTTTCAAAGAATACACGCAAAAAATCACAGAACAGCATCACCATCGTTGATGTAGCGCGAGAGGCGGGTGTTTCATACTCGACTGTCTCGCGTGTGTTTTCTGGTTTCGAGTTTGTCAACGGGGATACCCGCGAAAAGGTGATTGAAGCGGCTAACCGACTCGGCTATGTGGTGAACTTGCAAGCCCGCAGCCTTGCCGGAGGACGCTCCAATATCATCGGATTGCTGGCTCCCGGCATTGATAACGGCTATATCAGCGAAATTGTGAGCGGCATCGATCAGGAACTCGCCCGCTCCAACTATGACTTGATGCTTTACACCACCCACCGTTACGCCGGAAAAGAAGCGTTTTACGTTAAGTCGATTGCGAATGGCTTGGTAGACGGCTTGATCCTGATTGTGCCGCTCATCACCGCCAACTACATTCAAGCCCTACCGTCGCAAGACTTCCCTTATGTCTTGATCGACCAGACGGACAGTATGCCTCACAGTTCGTCGGTGGATGCGACCAACTGGCAGGGGGCTTACGATGCGACCAACTACTTGATCAGCATTGGACATCGGCGGATCGGGTTCATCACGGGGCAGTTGCAGTTGAGCAGTTCAACAGAACGCCTTGATGGGTATCGCGCTGCGTTGCAGCATCACCACATCGCCTATGATGAGTCGCTGGTTGCTTTAGGCGATTACCAGACCAAAGGCGGGTACGCGGCTGGACAACAATTGATAAATTTGCCCCAGCGACCCACCGCGATCTTTGCGTCTAATGATTTATCTGCGATAGGGGCGATTGAAGCCGCCCGCGAACGTGGACTGCGGATTCCCAACGATATTTCGTTCGTCGGTTTTGACGATATTCCGCAAGCATCACTGGCGTACCCCAAACTCACGACAGTTCGACAGCCGCTCGTCCAGATCGGACAGGTGGCAGTCCGGCTCCTCCTAGAGAAGATCGATGACCCTGAAAAGGAGGCGCGGCGGGTGACGCTCTCAACAGAGCTTATCATCCGTGACTCGTGCGCTCCCCCTCACGGGTGAGGCGTTGAAAGGAGTAGAAAGGCGAACAACGTTTTTTATCGGGTTTGCAAACGCTTGCAAGAATTGATAGCGCAATTTTTTAAGGAGATAGCATGAAGACTCGTAAATTCCTATTGATCGCAGTTTTGATTGGCGCGTTGGCGATCATGTCGTTTGGAGCGGTATCGGCTCAAGAACCTGTTACGATTCAGTGGTGGACAATCTTCACAACCCCGCCGGAACTGCCCGCACTCGCGGAAACATTAGCGCAAGAATACATGGACGCTAACCCGAACGTCACCATCGAAATTACGCATCTGGAAAATGAAGCCTTCAAAGAACGTCTCGCAACCGTAATGCAGTCAGGCGATCCGCCAGACTTGTTCCAAAGTTGGGGCGGTGGCATTCTGTGGAACTTTGCCGAAGCGGGTTTGCTCCGTGACATCACGCCGGAACTGACCGCCGAAGACAGCGGCTGGCAGAACTCGTTCACCACGCAAGCGGCGCTCAACCTGTATGCTTACAATGGCGCTTATTACGGCGCACCGTGGAACTTCGGCGCAGTCGGCTTTTGGTACAACACACGCCTGTTTGAAGAAGCGGGCATCGAAGCAGTACCGACGACATGGACGGAATTCCTCGCCGTCGTGCAGCAGTTGAAGGACGCCGGAATCACGCCGATTGCGTTGGGCGGACGTGACAAGTGGCCCGGTCATTTCTGGTGGGTCTACCTCGCAATCCGTGAAGGGGGTCAGGCAGCCTTTGAAGCCGCTTACAACCGTGATGGCACATTCGCTGATGCGCCGTTCGTGGCAGCAGGTGAACGCTTGCAAGAACTGGTCGCGCTTGAACCCTTCCAACCCGATTTCTTGGGTCTGGGTTACGGCGACGAAGCAGCATTGATGGGCAACGGTCAAGCCGCAATGGAACTCATGGGTCAATGGGCACCCGGCGCACAACGAGGTAACAGCGAGAGCGGTGACGGTCTGCCCGAAGGTGAATTGGGCTGGTTCCCCTTCCCGATGATCGAAGGTGGCGCGGGTGATGCCTCTGACGTGTTGGGTGGCGGCGATGGTATCGCGGTGGGCGCGAATGCTCCTGATGAAGCCGTTGATTTCCTCCAGTTCCTCACTTCACCGGAAGTCTTGACCCGGTTCGTAGAACTGAACACAGGCGTTATCCCGACGGTTGCCGGTGCAGAAGAAGCAGTGACCGATCCCCTCCTGCAAGGTGTCATGGCAGCACGCAACGACGCGGGCTACTACCAACTGTACTATGACCAGTTCCTGCCCCCGGCGGTTGCACAGGCGGTCTTGGATGCGGTCGAAGGGCTGTTCGCTGGCACACTCACTCCCGAAGAAGCGGCACAATCCATTGAAGATGTCGCCTCGTTCGAGCTTGAATAACCCATCTTGATGACGCGGGGAATGTCGGTTTGACATTCCCCGCTTTTTGTCAACTATTGCGTTTTAGAGAGGACAACCAATATGGGAAGCCGTTCGACCCCTCGCTTTCGATTTACCGCCCGCGCACGAGATATTACAATCAATGAACGTCCGCGCACGAAAAGGGGACAGCTTCTCACGATTGGGCTGTTCATCATTCCCGGCGCGATCATCTACACGCTGTTTTTGATCATGCCAATTATCCAAGCCGGATATTACAGCCTGTTCGATTGGAACGGTTTAGGTCCTGTGACCGATTTTATCGGTTTGGGCAATTATCAGCGGGCGTTTCAACATAACGTATTTCAAAGTGCGATTGTCAACAGTTTGATCATCATGTCGCTGTCGCTGATGATTCAGCTTCCGTTGGCGATCACGCTGGCGTTGATGGTAGGTCGTAAACTGCCGGGACGCGCCATTTTCCGCAGTATATTCTTTATGCCCTATGTTTTTTCAGAAGTCATCACGGCGATTATTTGGTCGTTTGTGTATCACCCGAATGGGGGTCTTGTGAATACCATGTTCACAACCCTCATTCCCGGTTTTCAGACGCAGGGATGGCTTGCCAACCGCGACACGGCATTGATTGCCGTCTTTTTCGTGATCACATGGAAATATTTCGGTCTGCACATGATCCTTTACATGGCAGGCTTACAGTCTATCAATGGCGAAATCGAAGAGTCTGCCCGCATTGATGGCGCGAACGAATTACAGGTGCTGCGTTATATCACGCTGCCCATGCTTGCCCCGACGATTCGCCTCACGATTTATCTCTCTGTTTTGGGGTCGCTCAATCAATTTGTGCTGATCTGGGTGCTGACGGCAGGCGGTCCCGCCAACGCAACACAGGTGATGGCATCGTATATGTATCGTTTCGGCATCAAGAGCTTTAACTTAGGCTTTGGGTCGGCGGTTGCGGTGATCATTTTCGCTGTGTCGCTGATTTTCTCGATTGGTTATCAACGCAGCGTCATGCGCCGCGACTATGTGGGTACGGTTTAAGGAGAGGGAACTATGGCAACAGCAGTCTCGAAAGCAAACAGCACACCGAGCAATCCCCCTCCCATTGGTCGTTGGTTGACACGGCTGGCTCAATACGTTGTATTGATTGCATTTGCGGCGATCATTCTAGGACCTATTATGACCGCCGTGCTTGGCGGTTTGAAAACAACGGGCGAATTATTCGCAGAACCGTTTGGATTACCTGCTGTTCCGCGTTGGGATAATTATTCGGGTATTGTCAGCAGTGAGTTGTTCTGGCGACAGCTTTTAAACAGCGCGATTATTGTGTTTGGCGCGGTCAGCGGTACAGTCGCATCGTCGGCACTGCTGGCATTTGTGTTCAGCCGATTGGTGTTTCCGGGACGTGAAATCATTTTCAACTATTTCACGCTTGGTTTGTTATTTCCTGTGACGATTGCCTTTTTGCCTGTGTTCATTCAAGTACGGCAAATGGGGTTAATCGACAGCTATTTTGGCATTATTCTGCCGCTGGTGGCGTTTGGCATTCCCGGCAGTACGCTGATTTTGCGCGGTTTCTTCCGCGCTATTCCGTCTGAATTAGAAGATGCGTCCTATATCGACGGCTGCGGCACGCTCGGTTTTTTCTGGTATGTACTGCTGCCGCTGGCGCGTCCTGCGTTAGGCGCAATTGTGGTGCTGCAAACTATCGTCGCATGGAACGAGTATTTCTTGCCGCTGCTCATCCTCACCGACGATGCAAAGTGGCCCCTCACGTTAGGGATTATGCAGTTTCAAGGGCAGTATGGTACGGATTGGGGTAGGGTGATGGCGTTCGTCTCCCTGTTGATTATCCCCGCCGTGCTTTTCTACATCTTAACACAGCGGTATATCGTCACCGGATTGACGGGCGGCGAGTTAAAAGGATAACCATTCATGCTTCGTGAGTCCCTTCCTTATCAGGATTCATCTCGTTCTATCGATGAGCGTGCCGCCGATTTACTGGCGCGTATGACGCTGGTCGAAAAAGTCGCTCAGTTGGGCAGTCATTGGGTTTATGAACTCATCAAAGACGGCGTTACATTTGTGCCGGAAAAAGCCGAACCGCTGATGAAAGACGGCGTTGGGCATATCACACGCATTGGCGGCGCAAGCAATGTCACGCCGCAGCAAAGCGCCGAACTAGCCAACGCTATTCAACGATGGCTGATCGAAAATACGCGCCTTGCCATTCCAGCAGTCGTGCATGAAGAATGCTGCTCTGGCTACATGGCAAAAGGCGCAACCGTCTTCCCACAGGCGATTGGTGTGGCGAGTACATGGCAGCCTGAATTGAACGAGGCGCTTGCCGACGTGATCCGCCAGCAAATGCGTTCCGTCGGTGGACATCACGCGCTTGCGCCCGTGCTAGACATCACCCGTGATGCACGCTGGGGTCGGGTTGAGGAAGCGTTTGGCGAAGACCCATACCTCACCGCTCAAATGGGCATTGCTTACGTGCGCGGCATTCAAGGAAGTGATTTGCGTGATGGAGTCGTTGCAACGGGCAAACATTTCGTCGGCTACGGCATGTCGGAAGGCGGGTTGAACTGGGCGCCGCCTCACCTTATGCCGCGTGAACTGCGCGATACGTACCTGCTCCCGTTTGAAGCGGCTGTGCGCGAAGCCGGACTCGCGTCGATCATGAACGGCTACCATGAAATTGACGGTATCCCCTGCGGCGCGAACAAATGGCTGCTCACCGATGTGCTGCGCGGCGAATGGGGCTTCGATGGCACGGTGATTTCGGATTATTTCGCAGTTGCTCAACTGAATGTCTATCACCACGTTGCGGCGAACCGTGTGGACGCGGCTCACCTTGCGCTGGAAGCTGGCTTAGATGTCGAACTGCCTTCGACGGATGTATTCAACGAAGAATTGGTCGGCGCAGTTGAGGCGGGGCGTGTGCCGCTTGAATTGATCGATCAAGCAGTTTTGCGCCTGCTGCGCCAGAAATTCGCGCTCGGTTTGTTTGAAAAGCCGTATGTCGATTCAGAAATTGTCGTCTTTGACACGCCCGCTCAACGCTCGTTGGCACGGCAGATTGCACAGCAGTCGCTTGTGCTGCTGCGTAACGAGGGTGATCTACTGCCGCTGCCCAAAACGATGCGCTCAATCGCGGTGATCGGTCCTAATGCAGATAGTGTGCGTAACCTGTTCGGGGATTATTCGTACCCCGCGCACATCGAAACGCTGCTCGAAATGATGCACAAAAAGAATGTGTTCAACATGCCGCTCGTCAGCGGTATTTCGGCGGCAGACAATTTCATCGAAACGCAGAGTGTGTTATCAGCGATTCGCTATGCTGATGATCTCGACACTGAAATCTTTTATGCACAGGGATGCGGCGTCCGCGAGACTTCTACTGATGGCTTTGCAGAAGCAGTCGAAACGGCGCGTAACGCTGATGTTGCCATCGTCGTGGTAGGCGATAAAGCGGGCTTGACCGATGACTCCACCAGTGGCGAGGCGCGGGATCGCGCAACGCTTGATCTTCCCGGCGTACAGGCAGAACTCGTCAAAGCGGTTTACGAAACAGGCACGCCTATCGTACTGGTCTTGATCAACGGCAGACCGGTCACGCTCGGTTGGATGGCAGAGAAGATTCCGGCGATCCTTGAATGTTGGTTTCCGTCAGAAGAAGGCGCGGCGGCGATTAAGGATGTGCTGTTCGGTGATGTGAATCCCGGCGGCAAACTGCCGATCAGCTTTCCGCGCACGGTTGGACAAATCCCCGTGTTTTACAGTCACCCACCATCAGGCGGACGCTCGAACTGGAAGGTCGATTATGTCGAAACGTCAGTGTCGCCGCTTTACCCCTTCGGCTATGGTTTGAGCTACACGAGTTTCGCTTTCGATAACTTGCGCGTGAGCGAGTCAGCGGCGGCGGGTGAGTTGGTCACAATCCAGATTGACGTGAAAAATACGGGATCGCGCGCGGGTGATGAAGTCGTACAGGTGTATACGAATCAACAGGTCGCTTACATCACACGTCCATTGAAGCAGCTCAAAGCCTTTAAACGCCTCACACTGCAACCCGGCGAAACCAGAACCGTGACCTTTGACCTGCCTGTGAACCTACTATCATTCGTAGATCACCGTAATCAGTTGGTTGTTTCTCCCGGCACAGTCAATGTGATGGTCGGGAGTTCGTCGGCAGATATTCACGCAACCGCAGCATTTACCATCAGCGGCGCAGTGACCCCCGTCGAACGCGCATTTACGACGCCTGCCAGCATCAGCTAAAAGACACATCAATGTTAATCGAGAGAGGCGAACACTAGTGTTCGCCTCTTTTGCGTTGTTGAATAAATTTTTAAATTTCGTAAATATCTAACTCACCTTACGCAGATCGTTATTTCTGACCCCACCCCCGACCCCTGTTTGCGCCCTCCCCTGAATTCGGGGGAAGTAGTCAGCGATGGGGACGATGTGTGGATTACGCAAAACTAGCCTCACCCCCCCAACCCCCTCTCCCAAAAGCAGGAGAGGGGGAGCAAACTGACACCCTGCGTAAGGT
>JBBQRJ010000162.1:0-9546 GCA_038214955.1 Aggregatilineales bacterium
GTGATGAGCTTAAATTGGTTTTCTAGTTCGAGTAAAACACTATCTTCTACCCCGCGGAATAAAGTGCTGCGCCGAATGGCGTTAAAAATACCCATTGGCAGAATTTGTGTCTCGCCCACGCGGTAATTCTCCTAAATATTCTTGTAGAATCTATTTGATTGTAACCTGATCAGGAATTTATGAAACACATAAAGACGGTGCTGATTTTCATGGGTGTCAGATAGCCAGTCGTTCGACAGCCGCAATAGCGTCTTTCATCACGGGTTTTTTGACGAAATACAGCACTTCACCGGGGACATCTTGCAGTCGTTCTTGCGCCAGATTGACGCCTTCGTACACCAGCAAAAGCAGATCACGTCGCCCCGCCGCCCTGACTTTTTCGACCTTTCGCCGCAAATAGTCGGGGTGCCAGTAGCCGACGATCTCGATCAAGCAGCGTCGACCATCGCGGGCATGAGTCACCGAAAAATCGGGGATCATGACGGTATCCCCCAGTAGAATGATCTCGTCCTCGCGTTGCAGCAGCCAACCGTCACGTTTTGACGCGCCGAACTTGGCTTCAAACTCCGCCGCGAAATCAGACTCTAACGCACTGTCATACAATCCACTTTTGCGAAAATGCGACTTGAGCGGCAGCTTAGAATCGAGCTTATATTCGGCTGTCCATCCCGGCAAATGAATATCTGCTTGCATTGACCAGCGTTCGCCTAGAAACAGCGCGGGCAAAAACGCGGCGAACTGGCGACCATAGCGCGTCGTTTGGCGCACAAACGGCGAGATTGCGCCCTCCAACATCACATGATAACCACCTTTGGGCAGCGGTGAGGCTTCAAACATCAGTTTGAACAGTTTGAGGTAGCGCCAGAAATCTTTGTACCCGTCGCGAAGTTCGACGCGCATTTGGCTCGACCAGTACAGCACACCCCGCGCCAATTCGAGATTATACCGCCCGATCAAATCCGCTGGACTCCAAGTTTGCCCCACCTCCGCCAGCAGATATTCACCCCCCCGATCCGCGAATAACGCCCGCTCAACTACCTCTGTGGGCATGTCGAAATGTACCACCGCCGCCTGAATCGCTTGCGCTCGTGTTTTCGGGTGAAACAGATCGGCACGCTCGAACACCATGCCGCCGCCGAACACATGACGGCGCACATCAGCCGGATCAACTGCCAGCGCAATCGGCGTGAACGTTGCGGCATCTTCTAAAACTTTCGCCAACCCGCGCACGGTGATGTAATCGACCCGTGTGCTAATGGTGGCATCAAGCGCCGCGTCCCACTCACCGCGAGTCTTGCCGATATGTGCTGTCAGCAGCGTGATCAACGTTTCAGCCGTCTTGATCATCATCGGTTCAGCGGGTAGCCAATCAATAACAATCTGTTTGCTGCGTGACTTCATGCGTGGGCGGATCAGATCAGCGGTGAGCATGGGAAACCATCCATTTAGCGTTGTACATTCTGCGGGCGTCTCCGTTGCGCTCGGCTCACATCAATCGTGTCCCGTGCAATCACCTCAAATAACAGCGCCTCCCGATTGCCCGATTTACGTAACACGCGCCCCAAACGTTGAATATATTCGCGGGCGCTCGATGTGCCGCCCAATACGATAGCGATCTTTGCTTCTGGCACATCGACGCCCTCATTCAGCACCTTTGACGTAGCTACCGCGTGATACTCCCCCGCTGAGAACGCCTCTAGGATGTGTTTGCGTTCGGCGGCTTTCGTTTCGTGCGTCAGCGCGGGGATCAAATGCTTGCGGGCAATCGCGTACACAACCGCGTTGTTCTCCGTGAAGATTAAACAGCGTTCGTCGCTGTATTCGCGCAGCAGTTTTTCCAACGCCTCAAGTTTCCCCTCACACCCCGCCAGCAGCGCGATAATCCGCTGCCGTGACAGATGCGCCGCCCGCGCATCTACGTCAAAACTACCGCGCCGCATCAATTCATTCAACCAGAATTTGCCGTGCGTCTTGACCAATTGATGCTGGCGAAAATAACCCGCGTAGATCGCGTAATCGTCATCATATTGTTTGCGCTCGTCCGGTGTGAGGTCAACGCGCACACGCTGAGTCCGGTATTCTGCCAGCGTATCCCCCGTGAGGTCATCAATCTTGAGCGCGAACACAATCCCGCCGATCAAGTCCTCGACTCGCCAGCGCGTCCCTTCCTGCTCGTGATCTTCGGGATAGGTTGCCGTCAAGCCGAGTCGGAACGGTGACGGGGACATGAGCGCCGCCTCACCCCATGATGGCGCGGGGAGATGATGCACTTCATCAAAGATGATCAGTTTGAAAGCATCCCCATGAGCAGCAATCACATCACCCGCCGAATGATAAGTTGTCACGGTGATTGGCAGCACGATCTTTTCGCCGCCGTAGTACACCCCAACATCAATCTCGAACGCATTCACCAGTCGCGCATACCATTGATGCAGCAGATCAATCGTGGGCGCGACCACCAGCGCGGATCGCCCCACCCGCTGAATAGCGTGGATTGCTACAAACGTTTTTCCTGATCCTGTTGGCAAGACGATACTCCCACGCCGATCTGCCTTGTCCCATGCATCGAGCGCGGCGATCTGGTAGTCGTGCGCTGGACGGTCATCATGCATTTTCAAATTGAGCGTTTGCCAGCGTGGGACGTTATCTCGAATCCCTGTTTCGCGTATCCATTCGATCAAGCGCGGGTAATGATACGCCTCACAACGCGGACGCCCCTTGATCATCTGGAACGGCGGCGGCGCATCCTCGACATCATATAAAACCAGTGTCCCGCCTTGAAACGTGATTGTCCCCGACAATAGCTTTTATCCTTGATTGTCGGGGCATACAGCACTGCACCCGACCCTTCACATTATTTGATTCGCGCTATAATCATACCTAAATTTTGAATATTTGTTCGACAGGAGATTGTTACATGGATTTTTTGCATGGCGGCGAATTGATCGCCCGTGCGTTGAAAGCGCAGGGTGTGAACACCATTTACACCCTGTGCGGCGGTCATATTGCGCCCATTTACGAAGGCTGTCTGAACAACGACATTGACATCATCGACTTTCGCCACGAGCAAGCCGCCGCCCATGCTGCCGACGCCCACGCCCGTTTGACCCATAACATCGGCGTGGCGGTTGTCACAGCGGGACCCGGCGTCACCGACGCCGTGACAGGCGTCGCTAATGCCTATCAAGCCCGCAGCCCCATGATCCTGATCGGTGGGGCTGCTCCCCTTAAAACCAAAGGCATGGGCGCATTGCAAGAAATTCCCCAAACCGATATGTTCAAAACCTTCACGAAAGCAAGTTTCACCATTGAACGCACAGAAGACATCCCCGCCCGCCTGTTTGACGCTTTCCGCACAGCGTTAAGCGGCAGACCGGGACCCGTTTTTATTGAAGTGCCATTCGATGTGTTGTTCAACGCCGTTGACACTATGCCCATGCCAGAGCGCGTTACCATTGACCCCGTGCAGCCTGACCTCACCTCCTTATCGCACATCTTCGAGATTCTACGCAGCGCCCGCAAGCCCGTGATGATCGCGGGGACTCAAGTTTACTGGGACGGGGGGAGTATCGCCTTGCGCGAACTGGCAGAGCAAACCGCGATACCCGTATTCACCAACGGTGCAGGACGCGGCACGCTTCCCATGAATCACCCCAACTGCCTGAAAGCGGTGCGATCCGCCGCCTTGCGTGATGCAGACGCCATTCTACTAATCGGCACCCCGCTCGACTTTCGCCTCAAGTACGGGCAGGAATTCAACGAGGACGCCAAACTGATTCAAATTGAGAACGACACAGGCGAATTGAATCACAACCGCGTCGCTGATGTTGCGCTGTGCGCCGATGCGCGGCTCGTATTAGAAGCATTGTGCGAAGGCTTACAGGGGATTCGCTACGACGACTGGTTAACCGAACTCCGCGCCAAAGAGGACAAGAAAGACTCCGAGTTGGAAGGTTGGAAGCACATCGACACGCTTCCGGTTAATCATTTTCGATTTGCCGCTGAAGTGAATCGCATGGTGGACGAGAACACGATCATCATTGGCGACGGCGGCGATATTGTCTCGGCGTGCGCCAAAGTCATTGATTTGACTCTTCCCGGTCAATGGCTCGATCCGGGTCCGCTCGGTACGTTGGGTGTGGGGATGCCATTCGCTATTGCGGCGAAACACCTCTACCCCGAAAAGCGTGTGCTGGTCATCAACGGGGATGGCTCGTTCGGCTTGAACGGTTTCGAGTTCGACACGGCTATTCGAGTCGGCTTACCCATCGTGAGCATTGTTGGAAATGATGCGGGTTGGGGGCAAATTCGCACGCCGCAAAAGAACATGGTTGGGGCAGACCGCGCCGTAGCGACCTCGCTTGCCCCCACCCGTTACAATCAAGTCGTGATCGCGTTGGGCGGCTACGGGGAACACATCGACTCACCGGACGACATCAAGCCCGCGCTAGACCGTGCCTTTGCCAGCGGACAACCCGCGTGCATCAACGTAACGCTTGATCCTGATGGCATGTCGAAAACCGGCGCAAGCACGCCCTACATTGTTTAATGGATCGCCGTAGGGATGGGCAGGCGATCTCACTATCGCCAGCGGTGGTTGACTCCCCTCCCTAAATTCGGGGAGGGGTCGGGCATGGGGTCTAACGCCGAACTTCTTCTTCGGTGGTTTCTTGAAGCCATAGCACAATCCGCGCTTCAATATGATCGCGGGTTTCGCGGAACTTGGCGAGTTTTTCCTCGTCAGTCCCTTGAACGTCTGCCGGATTATCGAAAATCCAACGGTGAATGTGATGGGCATCGGCAATCGTCGGGCAAGCCGCTTCTGCGCGACGGCACACGATCAAACCATGAGCGTACTTGCGCTGTCCCATAATATTCTTCAATAAGGTCACATGGAGACTGCTCGTATCAATACCAATTTCTTGCAGCACTTGAATGGTAAGCGGGTGAATGTCCCCTGCTTCCAAACCCGCGCTGTATACTTCAAACTGGTCGCCGCCATGCTTTCTCAATAAGGCTTCCGCCATTTGACTGCGTACAGCGTTTTGCGTTCCCAAAAATAAGACAGATACAGCCATTGTTCGTTTTCCTGAGTGTTAAATGTCGATTATGTGAGCGTAGTCATTATAGAGGGTCTATGTTAAAAAACATCGACAGCCTGTTTAATATTCTTTCAACATGGCGACTGTCTTTTATACGGACACTGGCGATTTTCGCAGCGGGGATCGCCTTGTTGTTCCTCACGCTGCCGATCCTCGCGCTGATTGTTCGCGCCTTGCAAAATCAAGCGTGGGAAAACACTCCTATATCTGCCATACCAGATGCAATCTGGTTGAGTTTCGTCACCACATCAATCACGGTCATCCTCACACTCGTGTTTGGAACGCCACTGGCATACCTACTCGCACGCTGGCGACTTCCCCTGCGCCGCTTGATCGGCGTGCTGGTCGAACTGCCCATCGTCCTACCGCCCGCCGTCGCCGGGTTAGCCCTACTGATCGCATTTGGGCGGCGTGGTTTATTCGGCGGTTTGCTGACCAACGTTGGAATTTCGCTTCCCTTCACCACTTTCGCGGTGATCATGGCGCAGTGTTTCGTCGCCGCGCCCTTTTACATCCGCGCCGCGCAAGTCGGTTTCGCGGGTGTCCCCCGTGACCTTGAGGACGCTGCCCGTGTGGATGGTGCGGATCGACTCGCCTTATTTGTCTACATCACCTTGCCGCTGGCAGGTCGAGCGTTAGGCGCGGGGATCGTTCTATCGTGGGCGCGGGCGCTCGGAGAATTTGGCGCGACGATTCTGTTTGCGGGCAGTCTGCAAGGTCGGACTCAAACCATGCCCCTGCTCATTTACAACGTGATCGAGCGCGATATTGACGCCGCTATCTGGACAGGCTTAATCCTGATCGGTTTGGCAATGGTCGCGCTCGTAATCTCGCACTTGCTTGGACGACCCGATGACGAGCAACAATAGTAAAACAAAATGACCGGGAGCTAATCCCGGTCATCATATCAGCAGTTCACTATCGCCTAATGATTCTCGTCGCGGTTAGCCCACTTGGGGTCACTCCACAGCGACGACAGTAGCAGTTCCCGCATAGCGATCAGTTCTTTGGGCAGACGGTCATACAGTTTGATAAACAGTTCTTCATGCGAGAGGATTTCGTTTTTCCATTCCTCTTTGTCGATGGACATGACCTTGTTGAAATCATCCTCGGTGAAGTTTTCCAACCCGCGCCAGTCTAGGTCATTATAAGTTGGCACGCGACCCAACGGCATTTCGACGCCCGCCGCACGAGTCCGCGCACGCTCGACAATCCACTTGAGGACGCGCATATTCTCGCCGTATCCGGGCCACAGGAACTTGCCATTTTCGTCTTTGCGGAACCAGTTCACAAGGAAGATACGCGGCGGGTTCGGAATCCAGCGCCCAAACTGCAACCAGTGATTGAAGTAGCTTGCCATGTGGTAGCCCGCAAACGGGAGCATAGCAAACGGGTCACGGCGCACCTCACCGATTTTGCCAGCGGCGGCGGCGGTCATTTCTGACCCCATTGTCGCGGCAAAGTAGACTCCATATGCCCAGTTGAATGCATGGAACACCAGCGGCGCAACGGTGCTGCGGCGTCCACCGAAAATGAACGCCTTGATCGGAACGCCGTTCGGGTCTTCCCACGCCGGATCAATCGTAGGGCATTGGCTGGCGGGGGCAGTGAACCGCGCATTCGGGTGAGAGGATTTCTCTTTGCTGTCCGGTGTCCAGTGATTGCCCCGCCAGTCGATCAATTCAGCGGGCGGTACATCGGTCATGCCCTCCCACCATACATCCCCTTCGGGAGTCAAAGCAACGTTGGTGAATATCGTGTTTTCGCGGATCGTTTCCATTGCGTTCGGGTTGGTCTTATAATTTGTTCCCGGCGCAACACCGAAGAAACCGGCTTCGGGGTTGATCGCATAAAGCTGACCATCCTTGCCGAGCTTAATCCACGCGATGTCATCACCAACGGTAGTGACCTTGTAGCCATCTTCCTGAAAGGCTTTCGGCGGCACGAGCATTGCGAAATTCGTTTTGCCGCACGCACTTGGGAACGCCGCCGCAACATACGTCTTTTCGCCCGAAGGTTCTTCGACGCCGATCAGCGCCATATGTTCTGCTAACCAACCTTCATCACGCGCAATGTTGGACGCGATTCGCAGCGCGAAACATTTCTTGCCGAGCAGCGCATTGCCACCGTAGCCGCTGCCATACGACCAGATCGAGCGTTCTTCGGGGAAATGGACAATATATTTGTTGTCTTTGTTGCAGGGCCACGCAATATCTTGCTGACCCGGTTCGAGCGGCATTCCCACCGAATGAACAGCCGGCACAAACTGCCCGTCTCTGCCCAACACGTCATACACAGCCCGACCCATGCGCGTCATAATCCGCATGTTGACGGCGACATACGCCGAGTCCGACAGTTCTACCCCAACGTAACTGATGTGCGACCCCAACGGACCCATGCTAAAGGGGATGACATACATCGTGCGCCCCTTCATACAGCCGTCGAAAACCGTGTTTAGCGTATTGTGCATTTCACGCGGGTGAACCCAATTATTCGTCGGTCCCGCTTCGCTGCGATTCACGCTGCAAATGAAGGTGCGGTCTTCTACACGCGCCACATCTGCCGGGTCAGATCGAGCAAGAAAGCTGTTCGGACGCAGTTCAGGGTTAAGGCGAACAAACGTCTTCTTCTCTACCAGCAGTTCGCACAATCTATCATATTCTTCTTGCGAACCATCACACCAATACACGTCATCGGGTTTACACAAAGTCACCATTTCCGAAATCCAGTTGCGGAATTTCTTGTGGCGAACGTAATCAGGAAAATCAACGGCGGTCAATGTTTCGTTATATGCAATAGCCATAGTCGAGTTGAACCTTTCGTTTGTCGACCTTGCAGATACAATGCCCTTTCGGACACGGTTTATTCGCTTCATGAAATGTTGTATATCCACTGTCAATACTACTCCCCCGCACTCAAGGCGATAAGTGCCGCTCATCACGAAGTAAAGCGATAAACGTAACGTGACTTTCTCAGACTATCTAATGATTGTACGAAAGTACCTAATCAACGCAGCATATTATAGTCGAATTTGAACAAACGATGTGCAATTCGCGTCAATTTTTTCAATAAGATTGGGTTAAGCAGGGTGTTTAAAACGCAGGGGAATAACGATTGGTCAACCATAGGCGGAATTTGTCCCGCCCCTACACATCAAAATTTCGTTGTAGGGACAGGGCATTCCGCCGAATGAGTGAGTTGATGCTTACTTAACTCACCTTACGCAGGGTGTCAGTTTGACCCCCACCCCGCTCGCTGCGCTCGCCTCCCTCCCTCGAATTCAGGGGAGGGCGCAAACAGGAGTCTGCTTGCTCCCCTCCTCGAATTCGGGGAGGGGTCGGGGGTGGGGTCTATCCGAAACTCAGGTTACTTATCTTTGAATCGCCTTGAACGCCTCCACCTGTGAGCGGATCGCTCGTTCAGTAGGCAGTCGCTCCGCGCTGGATGCGCCGTAAAACCCGGCGATCTTCGGCATTTTCTTCAACGCGACGGCGACATTTTCCGGTTCATCGAACGGACCGCCGTGACAGATCACAAGCGCATCTGGTTGCAGCGACCAGACCGCCTCTGCCATGGTCATCGTCTGGTTGATCGCGTCGTCCAGCGTCACAGCCACCGTTGCGCCGATGCTGCCCGCCGTCGTCAGCCCCAGATGGCACACGGTCAGGTCTGCGCCCGCTTCCACCATCCAACGCGCCTCATCCGTGTTGAACACATACGGTGAAGTGAACAAATCCATCTCGTGCGCCATGCGGATCATTTCAACTTCTTTGTCATAACCGAGTCCGGTGGCTTCCATATTCGCCCGCATAATCCCGTCGAACATGCCCGCCGTCGGAAAATTCTGCACACCCGAAAAACCGATGTCTTTCACCTGTCGCAAAAAATGCGGCATGACCTTAAACGGGTCAGTCCCATTGACGCCCGCCAGAACAGGCGTATGTTTGACAATTGGCAGCACTTCGCCCGCCATGTCCATCACAATACTGTTCGCATCACCATAGGCGAACAAACCGGACAGCGAACTGCGCCCCGCCATGCGATAGCGCCCCGAATTGTAGATGATCAGCAAGTCTGCGCCGCCCGCTTCTGCAAACTTCGCAGAAATGCCCGTCCCCGCGCCGCACCCGATGATCGGTTTGCCCGCCGCAACCTGTCCGCGCAGCCGATTTAAAATCTCTTGTCGTGCAATTGCCATGTTTCATCCTGGTGAGGTTAAGGGTTCATCATTGTCAATAACGCTTGTGCTGTCAGCGCCGCGAACTGCGGATCGTTGATGTCCATATCCACTTCGATCACGGGAATGTCAGCGCGAATGTTCGCCTTGAGCGTCCGTGTGAATGCCGCAATCGCTTCCGGTGAATAGAATGGCTTACCTTCGATGTCCAACTCCGACCAACCGCGTGTCGGGATGTACACCGCTGTTGCGCCTGTCGCCATATTG
>JBBQRJ010000163.1:0-9491 GCA_038214955.1 Aggregatilineales bacterium
AGCTGCTGGGGTAGGCGATAGGGGTGGCGAACATCCAGAACTGAGTTAAGAATGGCACTATGTAGCGGACATCGCGGAACTGCACGTTCATTGCAGACAGCCATAACCCGACGCCGAGTGAGGTAATCAACGCCAGCAATAAGAAAACAGGCAGCCAGATCGCATTAACGGTCGGGACAATGCCGAAGTAGACCATCATGAGCAGCAGCACGGCGAACGACAAACCAAAATCGACTATGCCACCAACCACCGCTGCTGTGGGCATGAGCAAGCGCGGAAAGTAAATCTTCTTGATCAAGTTTGCGCCAAGCACGAGGCTTTGAGACGAATTTTGTAATCCGTTGGAGAAAAACGTCCAGGGGACGAGCGCCGCATAGCTGAAAATGGGGTAAGGAATGCCGTCAGACGGAATACCTGCCAGCCGTCCAAAGAACAAACTGAACACAACCATTGTTAGGAAAGGTTGAATGATCGCCCATGTCGCGCCGAGAATGGTTTGTTTGTAGCGGACTTTGATGTCACGCCATACCAGAAAGTAAAGAAGTTCCCGGTATTCCCACAGCACATTGAGTTGAAGTGACACCCAGCGAGGGGACGGCTTGATACGAATCACGGGATATGTATCTATTTTGCCGTTGGGGACAATCTCGCGCTCTTCTGTCTTCTGTAACAAGGTCATATCGAGTTGCTATCTCCACATATGGATCACTGAGGGCGGGATTTCGTTCGTTGACGACACAAGACCGGGATAATTACCAAAAAAGCGCCGTAAAGCTCCTCGCTTTAGCGATGGGGATACAAGGCGTCATGCTTTGCTTTTCTCCCTCAGACATAATATACTTCTTCCTGTGCCTACAAACGAGACCCGTTTGCGGGTGGGCGCATAGGCGCTCGTCCCTTAAAAACTGAGTGTAATGGGTTGGGATGGGAAGTCCATCCTGTAAAACATTCAACGCTCGAAACAAAGTATCTCGGAAGTCTCCGAGTAGTTCCGGCGGACACCCGGCAAGTAGCTCGTGATGTTTGCGAGAAGCCCACGCCTTTAGGCGTGGGGAGTGTCACAATTATAACCCAAGCATTCACATAGAAAAGGGCGCATTTCATCCCAAGTATGTCCAATCTTACATTTTAATGATTTCGTAAAATCGTAAAATCCTCACAGCTTCACGGTATAATGGAGTGTATATTTACTTTTGTAACAAGAGCTTAAGGTTTTCCCTCTCGTTAGATCATATACTGTCTTAAAAGTAAAACTATCCCCTCAAAAAGACGTTTAGATTCCGTGCGGAAGGTTGCATCTAGGATAATGATAGGCATTTGTGCTATTGTTTTGAGCGGATTTCCCATTGAAATTAAACGGGATTGAGAAGGCATTTGTGAATTTCCGGCGTCCCGAAGAAGAACTTGTGTTTTTGTTTGCACAAACGAAAGCCTCTGACAAGGTTAAAGCGCGGCTCGAAGTCCTGCTACAGCAGCCCATTGACTGGAATTTCTGTATCGACTTTGCGCGTTATCATCATGTCACGCCGTTGTTCTTCAACAGCCTGTTCAACCTTTGCCCAACTGCACCACCAGCCGACTTTATGAAGCAAACAAAGCAGTGGTATCAACAGCATTCGCTCCGTAACTTGCTCGTGACTGCCGAATTGTTGAAAGTTCAACGTGGGTTGCAAAACATAGATATTCCCATGCTGGTAGTCAAAGGACCCGCATTAGCAAAACTGGTTTATGGGGATGTACGTCTGCGCGAGTTTGGCGATCTTGATATTGTGGTACACGTTGCAGATGTCAGCCGCGTCAAGGATTTGCTGCTGGAAATGGGCTACGAACTGACCGATGATGTGACCCTAGACGCTGAAACAACCTATGTACGTTCTCACTACAACTATCCATTTGTGCATAAAACGCGCCTGTTCAACATCGAAGTACATTGGCGCTTGTGGCAAAGCGAGTTCGGCTCGTGGATGAAGCTGGATGATGTGTGGAAAAACGTAAAATCCGTTGCATTTAATGCACGCGAATCAGTTTTTACGTTGATGGGAAGCGATTTGCTGCTTTATTTGTGCGCTCATGGATCGAAGCATCAATGGTCGCGCATGTCATGGATATGCGACATCAACGAACTGCTGACCAGCGACATTAACCTTGACTGGGAACTGGTCGCCCTGCAAAGTAAACAGGTTCGCAGCGTGCGAATGGTGCTGTTGGGGTTGTACCTTGCCCATACGATTTTTGACACGCCGCTGCCAGAACCGATTAACGAGTTGGTTCGGCGCGACGGTGAGATTGAAGGGCTGGCAGACGACATGGTTGAACGTTTGCTGGAGCGCAAACAACAAGACGACGATTTACGCTATTATTTGCGTATTCGAGAAAACTGGATTGACAAAGCCTTGCATGTGACACGGCTGATTTCCCGCAGAATGATCCCGACTGACCGCGACACCAAATGGATAAAGCTGCCACCCCAATTGTTCTTTCTTTACTATCTGGCGCGTCCAGTTCGCTTGATTGCAAGGCTGATTTCGGGATCGAACAAACACAAAGCCCCTCGATAAGGAATCGGACACTGTGAAGATCGCCTATCTCTTGATCCAGATGCCAGTGCCGTCAGAAGTGTTTCTGGCAATTGAGGTCAGAGGACTCATTCAGCTTGGCAATGTAGTCAACGTCATTTCGCTCCGCAGCTCGCATCCTGATCACACTAAGTTGGTTGCAGGGCAGAACTTGCGGGATGTCGATCTCCGGTTTTACCCATTGTTCTCGCTCCAATCGCTCGTAGATATGGCGCGTTCCCCCTTCATGCTTCTGCATATGGTGTGGATGATCCTTCGCACTTGCTGGCGAAAACCGGATGTTGCCTTGCGCTCACTGGCGATTTTGCCCAAGTCGTTCACGATTGCGCGGGTTATTGCGCGAGAGAATTTCGATGCGGTGCATTTCGCATGGGGGCATTACCCCGCCGTGACCGCCTATTTGATCGAACGGATGCTGCCCAACCTGCCGCTGACGCTGGCATTAGGCGCGTATGACCGCATGGCGCGTCACCCGATGACGGTGATTGCGGCGAATCACGCAGATCATGTCCTCACGCAGAGCGATACCAACGCCGATTTGATCAAGAACGATTTTCCGCGCACGACGACGCCTGTCACGGTGATTTATCGCGGGGTAGAACTTCAAGGCATGAAGCAGTTTCGGGGAGAGAAGAAAACGGCAGGGCTGATCGTTTCGGCGGCGCGTCTGCTGCCGGTCAAGGGACATCACTTTTTGATTCGTGCTATGCCGAAGATTCTGCAAGCTGTCCCTCATGCGCGTCTGATCATCTATGGCATGGGCGACTATCAACCCGAACTCGAAAAGTTGATTGTGGAACTCGGCTTAACGGACGTGGTGACGCTAGGCGGGTATTTGTCACACGAAAAGCTGTTCCGGGCGGTGGCACAGGCGAACGTTTTTGCGCTGGTGTCGGATAACGATTGGCTGCCCAACAGCGTCAAAGAGGCGATGGCGCTAGGAGTCCCCGTTGTGACGACGCCGACAACGGGCATGAGCGAACTGATACAGGATGGCGAAACAGGCTTGATCGCGCCGTGCGGTGACGTAGACGCTATCGCGGATCGACTGATTGCCGTGTTGAGCGATCCCGCGCTGGCAGAACGTCTACGAAACGCGGCAATGCGCTCTGTCGAGAAATTTGATGTGCAGCAAACCAGCGAACAACGCCATTTACTCTATCTCAGGCTCATGCAAGGCTATCAGCATTGAAGATTACGTATTTACATCAATACTTCGCTACCCCACAATCTGCCGCCGGGACGCGCTCTTACGAATTTGCCCGCCGTTTGATCGCCAATGGACACAGCGTGCGCATGATCACTTCTCCCGCGCATATGCCCAAACAGTACCAGACTCTCACTCAAACCACAGAAATCAAGATCGACGGGATTTCGGTGCTGATCATCCCTGTTGCCTATTCCAATGCGATGTCGTTTTCACAGCGGATTATGGCGTTCGTGCGGTTCGCGGCGCTGGCGTCATACCACGCAATGCGTCAACCGTCTGATGTCATCTACGCGACCAGTACGCCGCTTACGATTGCGATTCCGGGCATCGCTGCGAAACTTTGGCGGCGGATTCCGATGGTGTTTGAAGTACGTGACCTATGGCCTGAACTGCCGATTGCCGTGGGCGCATTAAAGAATCCGGTGTTTCGGTGGGCGGCACTCGCGTTGGAATGGATTGCTTATCACGCGGCGGCGCATGTGGTCGCGCTGTCGCCGGGCATGGCGGAAGGCGTGATCAAACGCGGCATTCCGGCAGATCGCGTTACGGTGATCCCGAACAGCAGCGACGTGGATAAATTTGATGTGCCGCCGGAAACAGGCAGACCGATCCGCGAGGCACTGGGGATAACGCCTGATCAACCGCTGGTGGTGTACACGGGGACGTTCGGCTTGATCAACAACGTGGGCTGGTTGGTCGATTTAGCGGCGGCGATGCGAACTATTGCGCCTGATGTGCGCTTTTTGCTGGTGGGAAGCGGCGCGGAGTGGGAAAAAGTGGGGCAGAAAGCCCACGAACGCGGCGTGTTAGATCAAAACTTGACCGTGTGGGAGCCTGTGCCGAAGGAGGAAATGCCCGCCATTTTTTCGGCGGCAACCGTCGCAACGTCGCTGTTTCAACCGCTGCCGCCCATGTGGAACAATTCCGCGAATAAGTTCTTTGACGCGCTGGCGGCGGGGACACCGATTGCGATCAATTATGGCGGATGGCAGTCGGACTTGCTCAACGAGACGGGCGCGGGGATTGTGCTGCCAGAAGGCGACATCAACGCGGCGGCGCGTCAGTTAGCCGATTTTGTGCGCGATGCAGAGCGTTTGCAAGGCGCATCAGCGGCGGCGCGTTCTCTAGCTTATACGCGCTTCAACCGTGATACACTGGCTTTGCAGTTGGAAAATGTTTTAAAACAGGCGGTATCGACATGAAAAGCTATCCCGGAAAACGCCTCTTTGACCTTGTGATCACGATTCCCGCGTTGATCGTGCTGTCGCCGTTTATGCTGGTGCTTGCGGTGTTCGTGCGTCAGCGTATGGGGACGCCGGTCATCTTCCAACAGATGAGACCGGGCTATCATGGTATGCCGTTCATGTTGTACAAGTTTCGTACCATGACGACAGCAACCGATGAAAAGGGCAAACTGCTGCCCGATGATGTGCGCTTGACGGC
The DNA here is from genome assembly GCA_038214955.1 of Aggregatilineales bacterium. GTDB lineage: Bacteria > Chloroflexota > Anaerolineae > Aggregatilineales > Phototrophicaceae > Flexifilum. The sequence goes on from JBBQRJ010000163.1 coordinate 5,230, forward strand.
ATTCGGCAAGTTTTTACGCAAAACCAGCCTCGATGAACTGCCCGAACTGCTCAATATTTTGCGCGGCGAAATGAGCCTTGTCGGTCCGCGTCCGCTGATGATGCAGTATTTACGCCGTTACTCACCGGAACAAGGGCGGCGGCATGATGTCAAACCGGGACTGACCGGATGGGCGCAGATCAACGGGCGTAATGCCCTCTCGTGGGAACAGAAATTTGAACTTGACCTGTGGTATGTCGATCACCAATCGTTGTGGTTAGACATCAAGATCATTGCGCTGACGTTCTGGCAGTTGATCAAGCGGGACGGGATCAGCGCGGAAGGTCACGCGACCATGCCAGAATTCATGGGAACGCTGGAGAGAAAAGACGACCATGCATCAACCCCCTAAATTTGTACGCTACCGCGATCTGACTGAGGCGGACATCAACGTAGAACTGCACGCACATACGACCCAAACCGACGGTAAGGCAAGCATCGCAGAGATGATTCAGCGGGCGCATGAGCGCGGCTTATCGGCGCTGGCGCTGACCGAACACGTCCGGCGAGATACTCCCTGGTTTGGGGAGTGGGCGGCGAATGTGCGAACTGCCGCGCAAGCCTATGCTGATCTCACGGTGTATGTGGGGTGTGAGGCAAAGGCGCTTGACACCGAAGGCGGGTTAGACACTAGTGATGAAATCCGTGCCGAGTCGAATATGGTGGTCGGCGTGGTGCATCGTTTCCCCGATGGACAGGGCGGTTTGATGGACTGGAACACGCTCACCGAAGGCGAATTTGCACAAACAGAGTTCGCGCTGGCAAATGGACTGCTCAAGACCGCGCCGATTCATGTGTTGGGGCATCCCGGCGGCATGTATCAGCGCAAGTTTAAGCGTCCGTTCCCGGCTGATTTGTTCGCTGCGCTCATGGAAACATCGCTCGAACGCGGGATCGCCTTCGAGATCAGCACATCGTATCTGGTGGATGCACCCGCCTTTCTGGATTTGTGCGAACAGATCAACCCGGTGGTGTCGATTGGCTCTGATGTGCATCAACTGGACACGATGGCAACCTGTCGGGATACGCTGATGGCGTTGAGGCGGGCATAGCCTCACCCCCAACCCCCCGAAAAAGGAGAGGGGAGGCAAGTAACCTCACCCCCAACCCCCCGAAAAAGGAGAGGGGAGAAGAACAAAAGATAGTAGGGACGAGGCACGCCTCGTCCTTCGGTAAAATCTGCCAAAACAGGACGAGGGTAGCTATGAAAGTATTGGTCACAGGCGCGGGTGCGCTGCTCGGACAAGGCATCATCAAGTCGCTGCGATCATCGTCGCTGAAACCGACGATTGTCACCGTTGACCCGAATCCGCTGTCCGTTGGTTTGTATTGGGCAGACGCGGCGCATCTTGTGCCGATGGCAAGCGCCCCTGATTATATGGAAAAAGTTGAGGCGGTTTTGCGGTTGGAACGCCCCGATGTCGTGATGGTTGGCACAGATACCGAACTCGCGTCGTTCGCGGCACATCGGGCGCGGTTAGAACAAGACTACAGCACGCATGTGTTGGTCAGCAGCCCAGAAGTGATCGAAATTGCTGATGATAAATGGCAAACGGCGCAGTTCTTCAAGGATCACGGTTTCGACTATCCCGATTCGGCGCTCCCCGGTGACGAGGATCGCTTGATCGAAAAATTTGGCTTTCCGCTGCTGGTCAAGCCACGACGGGGAGCGCGTTCTATTGGTGTGGGCGTGGTCAAGAACCGCGAAGAACTGGCGTATGCGATTGAGCGCGGCGATAACGTGGTGATTCAGGAATATGTCGGCACACCCAACGACGAATACACGGCGGGCGTGCTGTACTTCGATCACCGCGCACAGGCGTCGATTGTTATGCGGCGCGATTTGCGCGACGGTAACACTTATCGCGCTTACGTCGAGGAATACCCCGAATTCAACCGCATTGTGCGCGAAATGGCGGATCACCTGAAGCCGTATGGTCCTTCCAATTTCCAGTTTAGAATCGACAGGGAAGGGCGCGTCAAAGTTTTTGAGATCAATGCCCGTTTCTCTGGCACGACCCCGCTCCGCGCTCACGCTGGATTCAACGAGGTCGAACTGTCATTGCGGCACATTTTGCACGGTGAGTCACTGGCACAACCCGCCGTTGAGCCAATGATCATTCTGCGTTACTGGGAAGAAACGGTCATCCGGCAAAGTGATGTTGATCGCGTCAAAGGTGATTCATGACGCAAACTTGCGTGATCACCGGGGCGAACGGATTCATCGGGCGGCGCATGGTCGAAACCCTACTCGATCAAGGCTGGCATGTGACCGCCTTAAGCCGCACTATCGACTGGCTGACGGCGCTAGGACATTCTAATTTGCGCGTGATTGCGTGGGACGCGGGTGACGATCTCGCGCCGGATGTGCTGGCGGAAGTCGATGTGCTGTTTCACCTTGCGGCGTTCATCCCGCCGAACCAGAACGACGCGAGCTATGCGCGTCAATGTTTGGAAGTGAACGCGCTTGGCACGCTCAATCTGTTGGAAGCGGCAGTCGCCGCGAAGGTCAAGCGATTCGTATATTTCTCGTCGGGGGCGACTTACGCGCCGCTCAAACGTCCCGTGAATGAAAGCGATGCGCTGTTTCCGGTGCATCGGGCGACCTTCTACCTGTCGAGCAAGATTGTCGGGGAGATGTACGCGCTGTTCTACAGTCAAAATCGCGGCTTGCCTGTGACGAGTTTGCGCGTGTCGTCGGTGTATGGGCGCGGTATGAGCGAGAAATCGCTGATCCGACGGTTCATCGCCAATTTGAGCGCGGGCAGCCCGATTGATGTGGATGATGGCGGGCGCTTCACAGCGGATTTCGTCAATGTGGATGACGTGATCCGGCTGGCGCTGCTGGCGGTTGAACGCGGCGCGGACGGCAGCTATAACGCGGGTGCTGGCACGCCGATTTCGACGCTTGAACTCGCAAATGCTATCGCTCAGGCGGTCAACGCGCCGCCGGAATTGGTGCGTGTGCATCCAGCGGGAGCGGGGCAAGCAGGTTTTTCTGCATTGGATATAACGAAGTCAAACGGACTCGGTTATACTCCCATTCAATTTCACGAAGGACTCCACGATCTGTTAATGTGGCTAAATCAAGTTAAAGGGCAAACATCTTGACCGTCTCTGTACCCATGTCATCTCCCGACATCACTGGCAGCGAAATTGACGCCGTGATGGAGGTGCTGTACACCCATCATTTGAGCATTGGTCCTAAAATTGATGCGTTTGAAAAGAACATCGCGGAATATGTCGGAGTCAAGCACGGCATTGGCGTTAATTCGGGGACGAGTGGACTGCATCTCGCCGTGATCGCCGCCGGAGTCGAAGCGGGTGACGAGGTAATCACCAGCAGCTTTAGCTTCATCGCCTCATCAAACTCGATTTTGTACGAACGAGCAAACGCGGTGTTTGTCGATATTGACCCGCAAACGGGCAACATCGACCCCGCGTTGATCGAAGCCGCGATCACACCGCGCACAAAAGCGATTATGCCCGTGCATGTGTTCGGTCAGCCTGCCGATATGGATCCCATTATGGAGATCGCTCGTAAGCACAACTTATTCATCATCGAGGATGCGTGCGAAGCGATTGGCGCAGAATACAAGGGGCGTCAAGCCGGGACGTTCGGGGATGCGGCGGTATTCGCGTTCTACCCGAATAAGCAAATGACGACGGGCGAGGGCGGTATGATGGTCACGAACCGCGACGACTGGAACAACCTGTTTCGCAGTTTGCGGAATCAAGGGCGTGACGTGTTTGACGGTTGGCTGAACCATACGCGACTGGGCTACAACTATCGACTAGACGAAATGAGCGCGGCGCTAGGGATCGCACAGTTCAAACGTATCGATGAACTGCTGGCAAAACGGGCGCAAGTTGCAGAGTGGTATAATGAGCGCATTGATGAGATCGTCGGCATTGATAAGCCGGTGATCGCAGAGACAACCACGCGCATGAGCTGGTTTGTTTACGTAGTGCGCTGCGGTGATGGCATTGACCGCAATGCGTTGATCAAGGCGTTGGGCGACAATGGGATTCCGTCGCGTCCGTATTTCACGCCGATTCACTTACAGCCCTTCTATCAGAATCAATTCGGCTGGAAGCGCGGCGATTTGCCGTACACCGAAAAAGCGGGTGATACCTTCCTCGCGCTGCCGTTTTCCGGCGTGATGAGTGAGGATCAAGTGGACACGGTGTGTAAGACGCTGCAACAATTCACACGGTGCTAG
>JBBQRJ010000164.1:0-9473 GCA_038214955.1 Aggregatilineales bacterium
TTTGGACGAGAATGAGGATAGAGACACGGCGTACCGTATCTCTATCCTGCGACTTACTTACTCACCTTACGCAGGATGTCAGTTTGACCCCCACCCCGCTCGCTGCGCTCGCCTCCCTCCCCCGAATTCAGGGGAGGGCGCAAACACGAGTCTGCTTGCTCCCCTCCTCGAATTCGGGGAGGGGTCGGGGGTGGGGTCAGAAATAACGATCTGCGTAAGGTGTGCTAGAAACTAAAAATAGAAAAAAACTAACAAGGGTGAGCAAGTATTGTCTCCTATGGTAACATCCTTTGAAGCATGGGGAAAGAAAAGAGAAGAAAGCAAAGAATTGAACAGGACAAAAAAGACTATAAAAAAATACATCGAAATACTGATCCTTTCGACTAGTTTGTGACTTAAACTATCTGTATTACAATAACCTCTATGCAAATTTCACAGTTGCAGTTTGTCTGGTTAGAGAAGTTGGTTTAGCCGAAGGATTGAACATATGCCGATCATCACGGTGCAGTTTATAAAAGATGTCGTTGCGACACCAGAACAAAAGCGGCAACTGGTCGTTGAACTCACAGAAAAGTTTGTCGAGATTCTTGGTGAAGTCGTCCGCCCCTTTGTGTACTGTCTGATCCAAGAAACGCCCGCCGGTGAGTGGGGGATTGCAGGTGTGCCTATGCCTGACCTTGCATATCTCACCGGTCCTAAACATGCTGCGGTTATCGAGCGTTCGAACGAACTCATGCGTGCCGCAATCGGGCAAATGCAAGCGAGCCAAGCAGAATCACTGGCAGCACAAGCAGAGGCAGCCTTGACGCCTGCAACGACTGATCCGGTACTCAAAGACCATAAGACAGCCGTCATCAGCCGGCTCAATGACGCAGTGAACAGCCGCAGCTTGAGCGGATTCTATGCGCTGATGTCGCCTGACTTTGTGAATCATCAAGGTAACGATGCCGTTCATGAAGGGGTGGACGCCTTCATCGGTTCGTTTGATCCCGTGTTTGCAGCAGTTCCCGACTTGCATATTGAGCATGTGCTGGCAATTGCCCAATATGACCGCGTAGCAGCGCGTATCCGGTATCACGGCACGCACTCAGGCAACTATATGGGGATGGCTCCAGCGACGGGTAAAACGTTGTCCTGGACAGGTACAGTGATTTACCGTTTCGACGAGAATAGCAAGATCGTTGAACGATGGGAGGATGTTGATACGCTAGGTTTGATGATACAAATGGGTATGACCGCTACAAGCTAAGACACTCCAAAATCAACCTAAAAGAAACTCACAAGAGGATCGCTATGGCTACTGAACAAGAACGTAACAAGGCACTTGTACTGCAAATGTACGAGGAAGTGTGGAACAAAGGCAACCTAGACTTTATCAATACGGCAGTCTCGCCAGACTTCAGAGATCACCCGCCACGCCGCTTCTTCGATGTTCCTATTCGCGGACGCGAGGCGCTGTTCGAGGCAGCAACCCATTTTCGCGGCGCAATGCCTGACTTTCACGATAACATGATTCAGATTGTGGCAGAACGGGATCGTGTCATCTATCTGGGGCGCATCACAGGCACGCAAACGAATGATTTCTTCCAGTTTAAAGCAACCGGCAAAACTGTCAGCGTACTAGGGATCAACGATTTTCGCATCGAAAACGGTAAGATCGTTGAGCGTTGGGGTATTTTTGACGTGATGGGAATGATGATGCAGTTGGGGTTGATCCCCGCGCCCGCACACTCGTGACGAACCAGGAGAGAATCAGCTCATGACCGAATCAAGAAAGAAACAAATTTACCGTCGTTTTGTCGATGAGGTGATCAACAAGGGGAATATCGATATTATCCCTGAATTGTATCACCCGGAGTATCTCGATCATTCTGCGCCTCCCGGTGCGCCGCATACGGGCAGCGTATTTGACCAAGTCGCGCAAATTCCGAAGATGTTTCGCGGCGCTTTTCCCGACGTACATTTTGTCATTGAAGACATGGTGGACGATGGGGATTGGGTGGCAACTCGCGTGACCGGATACGCTCAGCATCTTGGGCGTCCGTTCATGGGGATTCCGCCGAGTGGACGCAAAATTGCGTGGTCGTCGCTAGGGTTTTTCCGCGTCAAGGACGACAAAATCATTGAGCATTACGGGCAACCCGATTTACTAGGGCTGCGTGAACAAATCGCCGCGCCCGCCGAGGCGGGTTCGACAGACGAAAACCGTGCTATCGTCACGCGCTACGTCTACGAAGTTAACATGCAGAACTACGATGCCTTTGATGAATTCGTTGATCCCAATTTCATCGACCACAACCCGATCCCCGGACAAGAACCCGGTATTCCCGGTTTGAAGGACGCTTACCGTCAGTTCTCGGCAGGCTTCCCCGATGTCTGGTTTACGTTTGAAGACCTGATCGCAGAAGGCGAACTGGTCATCGGACGCGGTGTGATTAATGGGACGCATCAAGGTAATTTCGCGGGTATTCCGGCGACAGGCAATAAAGTACGCTGGACGGGTACACGTATCTTCCGCGTGAAGAATGGCAAAGTCACCGAAGGTTGGATCAACTTCGATATGATCAGCTTACTCGGTCAACTGGGCATGGGTCACTAAGACGAACAACGGACGCGATAAATTGCGTCCCTACGAACCACGAAAACGCTTTTCTGCCCTCTTTAGCTAGCGAGGGCAGAAAGCATTTCTCCTGCATTGGAAAAGAATAGCATTTCCGAGTATCATCTGTTTAATAGATTGCAGCCCTCACTTATTCGGAGAGCGCCTGAATGACGATGATATTTCCCCTCCCCCGTGTGGAGATTACCCATCTGGTCGATATTGTAGAAGAACGCCCGGTTGCCTTACTTGCGGGTGAACGTGCGTGGCGGGCAGTGAACTCATTGTTGAGCCTGCCTATCGTGGTGCAAGCCAATCCTGAACGACTGGAGTCCAATTATCTGGATGGACTCGCTGCTGATCTTCCAGATGACGTTGAAGTAGTCTACGGGATCGGTGGGGGACTGGTTGCAGATGCCTCCAAATACATCGCGTCGCGCCGGGGACTTCCCTGCGTCATCATGCCGACGGCGCTCACAGTGGACGGGTTTTTCACGCCGATTGTGGCTATGCGTGTGAAAGGATCCGTCGAATATGTGACAACCGGTCCCGCCGAAGTGATTTACATTGATTGGGATGTGATTCGCACCGCGCCACAGCACTATCGCGGGGCGGCGATTGTCGAACTGCTGACGATTGTGACAGGCTTGTTGGACTGGAAATACGCCGCCGAACGCAACAAAAATAAAGCGGAAATGCGCTACATCGAATGGGCGGCGAAGATCATGGCGGGGATCGCGCAGCAAGCGTTCAGGATTGCGGCGGGCGTCGGACGCGGCAATGTCGAGTCGCTGCGTAACCTGCTTGACCTGATGTGCCTTGAAGTGCAGATCACGAACCAGCTAGGTCATACACGCCCCCAAGAAGGCAGCGAACAATATTTCTCGTATGCGCTTGAGCCGCGTATGGTCGCAAGCCATCTCACCTACGCGGATATGGTCGCGCCGGGTATTTTGATTGCGGCGGCACTGCATAATCAGGATGTCACTTCGATCCGGTCTACGCTGGAATCGGCGGGCATCCGGCTAGATCAACTGTCGCCGGACGACATCCGCGACACGATCAAAATTTTACCGGAATACGTGCGTAAACATCAGTTACCCTACAGCATCTTGAACGATCTCGATTTGACCTCAGAACGTGTAGACGAAATTCTCACCCAAACGGGGCTGGATCGTTCTAGCTAAGCACACACGATACAAGGACAAGCACTATGATTCGGTTTGGTACGGATGGTTGGCGTGCGGTCATTGCAGACACGTTCACGTTTACCAACCTGCGGTTGATCTCCCAAGCGGTTGCAGATTCAGTCAACAAAAGTCACACCGGGAGCGAACCGCCGCAAGTGGTCGTCGGGTATGATACGCGCTTCATGTCTGACCGTTTTGCGACAGAAACGGCGCGAGTATTAGCGGGGAACGGCATTATTGCGTGGCTCACGCGCACAGACTCCCCTACCCCGGCGATCTCTTACAACGTCAAAGAAAAAGGCGCAAACGCGGGGATCGTGATCACAGCAAGCCATAACCCGCCGCGTTACAACGGCTTCAAATTAAAGGCGAGCTATGGCGGCAGCGCGACGGCAGAAGAATGCTCTCGCGTTGAGGAAGCCCTCGGCGATATGGAACGCGAGGCGCGGGGTCCAAACATCATGGATTACCAGCACGCGCTTGAGCAGGGCTTGATCCGCCGCTTCGACCCGTCATGGTCGTATTATCAACACCTCGCCACGCTCGTTGACCTCGACAAAATTTCAGAAGGCGAGTTGAACATCGTTGGTGATGCGATGTGGGGTTCGGGGCGCGGAGCATTCACGAGCATTCTCTCGCGGACGCGCTGCCACATCACCGAAATTCGCGGGGCGCTCAACCCCGGTTTCGGCGGCATTCACCCCGAACCGATCCTCAAGAACTTGAATGAGTTGGTGGCAGCCGTTCAACGGAATCAAGCGGATGTCGGGTTAGCGACCGATGGTGACGCAGATCGGATTGGCGCGGTGGATGCGCGGGGCAACTTCATCGACCCGCATACGATCCTCGCGCTGGCGCTGCGGCATCTGGTCGAGCGTAAAGGGCAAACGGGCGAAGTCGTCAAAACGGTTTCCACCACGCTGATGATCGACAATATTTGCCAGAAGCACAACCTCAAACTGCATGAAACGCCTGTCGGGTTCAACCACATTGGCGATTTGATGATGCACAATGATGTCTTGATCGGCGGGGAAGAAAGCGGCGGAATCAGCATTAAGGGTCACATCCCCGAAGGCGACGGCATTCTCATGGGGCTGATGCTGCTCGAAATTATGGCGACTGAAGGCGCTCCCCTGCATGAGATCGTCGCTGATTTGCAGTCGGAGTATGGACCCGCGCATTATGCACGCCTCGATGTGAATTTGACGCAGCAAAAGCCTAAAAAGCAGGTCGTCAAGCTGATGCAAGATAACGCGCCTAACACGCTCAACGGTGAAAAGGTCGTGCGCGTCGATACGATGGACGGGATCAAGTTTTACATGAGTGATAACTCGTGGCTGCTGATTCGTCCGAGCGGGACTGAACCCGTGTTGCGAATCTACGCGGAAGCGCGGACGACGGAAGCGGTCAAGGCGCTGCTCGAAGCGGGCAACGCGATGGGCAAGCGCGTCACAAGCACATAAAGCAAGAAAGAACAAAGAAAGAAAAGACTTGACGCAAAGGCGCAAAGACGCGAAGAAATAAAGAAAGAAGCAGCAGTCTTTATTCTCCTTCACTTTGCGCCTTCGCGCCTTTGCGTTAAATCTTTTGCGTTACCCGTTTTTCTTCTTTTCGATGAGCGACTCGATTTGCGATTTCAAGCCTTCCCTGTTGGGGATGTCCCACGCAATCGCGTCGGGTTGACCCTGTGCGTTCGTAAATACCACTTTCAGCAAGGGGTTGAAGCGCGTTTTACCCAAAAATGATAAGGGCGTTTCGACTCCGATGATCGAGTCGATGGGGATATGAAACGCTTTGCGTGGCAGCAAACGCTCAAAATAAATCTCACTCCTGCTCAACACGAATGTGCCAAGCCCGCGTAATTGGAACTTTCCCGCCGACTGCACACCGAAGAAACTTGCCATTCGCTCAACGGCGATGGCGTCTGGAAAACGTTCATCTGTAGGCATCGTTTAGCCCCTTCCTAACTTGATGTGTTACTCCGACCTCGAACCAATCTGTTGAGCAAGTCGAACCAAAACGGCGCACCCTGGGCGATGGCAAGAGTCGTCAGCGCAATCCCGATGATTTTTCGCAGCAGCATCCCGAACCAACCGGGATTGTTGTCGGGACCTAGCAACCATAAATTGCGCGTGTTATCGCACAAAAGGCGCGACTCCTGTAAATCTCCTTCGGCAAAACAATCGACTTCAAGCGGCGAGAACTCCCACCCTATCGGCAAATTCAACTGCAAAAGTAAATCCACCACTTGCGAGACACGGATAATTGCGTCGGTTGCATCTTCAATGGGGTTAGTTTCGGGAGTCGGCGTGGCTTGTTGGGCGCTCATACCCTCGTTCAAACCGGGGTCAGCGGTGGCGTCTGGCGTGGGACTAGGGGTTGGAGTCGCGGTTGGGACAAGCGTCGCTAAGTCGCCACTTGCCACCGACTGATTTGCCGCCGCTACCAGCGCCGACCTGACTGAGGGATCGTCAAACAACGTGCGGGCAATTTGCAGCGTGTCTGCGTTGATGAGCAGCGCAAGGATAAGCCCGATCAACAGCGAGAAGATGATAATCGTGCGTTTATACAGGTCGGATAGGTGATCCATGCGCTGATCGAACCACGACTCAAGCTGTGTTTGTGCTTCTTCCAGTGACCGCGCCGACGAGACCAGCACCTTGATCGCCTTACGGAAACCTTCTTCATTGACGCTGCGTAAGCCTTCAAGAATGGGGATAATCCGGCTGCCTTCATTCGAGTTCAAGTTGAGCGCCTTACGCCGCGCATCCACTTGATCGAATGCTTTTTGCAGTTCGTCCCGATGAGAGGGATCGCCTAGTTTAAAAATTTCACGCTGAAACTCGTCTAACGTGAATGAGCCGCTTTCCAACAGACCGACTAAGTGTTCTATGCGGGCGCGTTCCGGCTCGATCAACACTTTTTCTACGACTTCGCTCAAAGGTGCGTAGAGCGTGAGCGCGGCTTTCTCTGCCAGAATGTCGGTGATGACTTTGGAGAAGATCGCCGGGTCGATCCAATCTACGCGGGTGAGCGAGGCGGTTTCTTGCGCGACGGTCTGGGCGCTGTACATGGCAGAGGCGCTTTCACCTCTTCGCAAGAAACTGGGAATAAACCGGAAGATGACTTCCCACCGTGACCGCTGGGCTGGCTGGTTTTTCACGAGATTAATGAGCGGATGACGCATGAACAAATCTCGAATGTCGGGGTCGCTGAGGAGGGTTTCGAGTCCCCGCTTGAGGTGCCTCGCCCGTGTCTTGAAGATGTGCGCGATGATGGTGTTGAGGGTTGTCGCCATAATGCTCAAGAGGCTGTAGATGAAGATTAAGCCGATAGCGACTTCGATGATGCCTATTCCGGTCATATAATCCTCCGATTGCAAGCGCCAGAGCAAGTCTAACATGTTTCGCAGAAGCCGACAGAGATTGCTATAATGCAGCCCACTGTTTATCAGTCAAGCTCTCGAAAGCAACTTCAAGGAGTAAGTATTTATGACGTTCGATAAGATCGTCGTGCCTTCCCAAGGTGATAAAGTTACCGTTGAGAACGGCAAGGTTAACATTTCTGACAACCCTATCATCTGCTACATTGAAGGGGATGGCATTGGCGGGGACATCACCCGTGCTAGCAAACGGATTTGGGATGCAGCCGTTGATAAAGCCTACGGCGGCAAACGCAAGATTGCATGGATGGAAATCTACTGCGGCGAAAAAGCGGCTGACCTGTACGGCGGCGATTTTATGCCCGAAGAAACATTCGAGGCGCTGCGCGAATACAAGATCGGCATCAAGGGTCCGTTGACTACGCCCGTTGGCGAAGGCTTCCGCAGCCTGAACGTCACGCTGCGTCAGGTGCTTGACCTGTATCAATGCGTGCGTCCTGTGCGCTGGTATGAAGGTGTGCCTAGCCCGCTCAAGCGTCCCGACGAAGTGGACGTGGTGATCTTCCGCGAAAACACCGAAGATGTGTACGCGGGCATCGAGTACGAATCGGGTACGCCGGAAAACGAGAAGCTGGCAAAGTTCTTGCGTGAAGAATTGGGCGCAACGTTCTTTGAAGGCGCAGGGTTGGGCATCAAACCGATCAGCGAATTTGGGACGAAACGTCTGGTTCGCGCTGCGATTCAGTATGCGATTGATCGCAAGCGTAAGAGCGTCACGCTGGTGCATAAGGGGAACATTCAGAAGTTCACCGAAGGCGCGTTTATGAAGTGGGGCTATGAAGTCGCCCGCGACGAATTCCCCGAAGAAGCGATTGCGTGGGAAGATGTCGAGAAGAATCACGGCGGCAAAGTTCCAGCCGGCAAAATTCTGATTCAGGACAGCATTGCGGACATCATCTTCCAGAAGATGCTGCTGCGCCCGACAGAATTTGATGTACTGGCAACGCCCAACCTCAACGGCGACTACCTGTCGGATGCAGTCGCGGCGGAAGTCGGCGGCGTAGGAATTGCCCCCGGCGCGAACATCGGTGATGAAGTGGCGCTGTTTGAAGCGACTCATGGTACAGCACCGAAATACACCAATCTGGACAAAGTGAACCCCGGTTCGCTGCTGTTCAGCGGTGTGATGATGCTGGAATACATGGGCTGGAATGAAGCGGGCGACCTGATCACTAAAGCGTATGAAAAGACGCTTGACCAGAAGATTGTGACCTATGACTTTGCCCGTCAAATGGATGGCGCAGTCGAGGTTAAGACGAGCGAATTTGCTACCGCTATCATCCGTAACATGGATTAAGATGTAGCCTCACCCCCGACCCCTCTCCCAAGGGAGAGGGGAGAAAACATGCATGTTGAGGGGATTTAGCAAGTGGGCGAGGCGTGCCTCGCCCCTAGCGAATACCGAAAAACGAGGTAGATATGTCGCAGGGTAAGGGAAAACACATCCTCGTCGTTGATGATGACGCTCTCAATCGAGAGTTGTTGCAAACGGTACTCACACGGTCTGGGTACGTGGTCAGCCATGCCAACAGCGGCACAGCGGCAATCAGCGCGGTTCAGAAAAACCCGCCTGATCTGATCCTGCTGGATGTACGCATGGTAGGCATGACGGGTTATGAGGTCTGCAAGCATTTGAAGGACAATCCGCAGACGAGCGACATCCCGATCATTATGCTCACCGCGTATGATGAGAAATCGAGCGAGCGTGAAAATGCTATTCAAGCGGGGGCAAATGAATTCTTTCCCAAGATGCGCGGATGGCAAATTTTGCTCGAACGAATTGTCAAATTGATCTGACGCTTTCCCGCCGTTTTCGCCCGAATCCTCCTGTTTGCATTACAATGACCCAAACGTTCACGACAGCCTAGGGAGCAGCGGTGTCCTATCGTCCACCCAAAAATCAAAGTCGTCTGCCGGGGTTGTTCGTCTTTGTACTCGGTGCGGTGCTGATCTTCGGGGCATACACCATCTGGCAAGGCGCAACGAATTTCATCAGGACGGGCGGCATGGGCGTCGTTGAAGCGACTCAACGGGCGCAGATTGTCAATTCTGCGACGGCGGTGCGAGTCACGCGGCTAGCGACTCAGGCGTCAGTGATCCGCCCTAGCGCGACTCCCCTGCCCGAATGTTTAGACTTCCGCGTGATTGTGCCGTCCGCCATTGTGCGCGAACTTCCTGCATCAAACGGTACGGTGATCACAGGTTTGACCGAAGGAACGATTGTGTGTGTGTTATCGCGTGA
>JBBQRJ010000165.1:0-9469 GCA_038214955.1 Aggregatilineales bacterium
TCATCCTACGCTGTAAACGACGCTTTTGCTTACTCCCCTCCCTGAATTCGGGGAGGGGTCGGGGGTGGGGTGGGCTTAACTTGCCCCATATGAGGCGAGTTAAGTCTGGGTGGGGAGGTCTACCGCCACAATTCCCCTAGCGTGACATACTTCCGAAACTCGTACCACGCCATAAGCAGACTCAAGCGCAAGCCGTGCAGACCGTCAACATAACCTTTGAGCGTGACGAATCGCCACCAGAACTGGCGAATCGGCTGCAAGACGTAATTTTGCGGCTTGGGGTGAACCCCCTGATCGTGCAGAATACCCGCATCGTAAGCCGTATAACGTTTTTGCTTGTCATGAAACTGAGCCGCGTCTTTGTAGTTGTAATGCGTAAAAGCGTTGTCAAACGTGCCGCACTCGTGCTGTAAAATCACCGTCTCATGTACGGGGCGCGAAAGGTCGTACTGTGCTTCACCCACTTTGAGCAAGCGCGTTTGATAATCGGGATACCAGCCCGCGCCGCGAGTCCGCTTGCCGAAAATAGTGTTGTGGCGGGGAATGCGAAAGCCTGAATATCCCGTTAAGTTTATTTTTTCGCGTACCTCGTCTGCGAGTTTAGGCGTCACGCGCTCGTCAGCATCCACGAACAGCACCCATTCCGATTGTGCCGCCTGTAATGCCGCGTTACGCTGAGCAGCGTAATTCTCAAACCTGTTCTGAATGATCGTCACGCCCGCTCGTTTCGCAAGATCAAGCGTGCTGTCTGTGCTAAACGAGTCGAATACGATGATCGTGTCGGCAAACCGCGCTGAGTCAATACACGCGGCGATATGTTCTGCTTCGTTGTACGTCAAAATGATGACAGCCAAGCGCATTTACGTTCTCCCTAGTGCCAGCCTCATCACAGTACGATAGGCGTCACGTTCTGCCCCTTCGGGCGTGTGCCGCATCTTTGATGCCATGCCCAGCGCGATCAGCAGCCGCGCCGCGATCACCTTCGGGGCGGTGTAGTGCTTCTGGTACAGGCGTAAACGACTCGTCCACAGGTGAATCACCATTTGCGGGCGTACCTGTGATGTACTTTTCCCCGCAAAATGCGTCACCCGTGCTTTAGGGACACAGTGAACGCCCCAACCCGCTTGATGGATGCGCCACGCCCAATCAATTTCCTCGCAGTACATGAAAAAGTGTTCGTCAAACATGCCCGTTGTCTCGATGACCTCACGGCGCAGCATCATCGTTGCGCCCAACACGAAATCGACGGGGAACGGCACACCAAGATCGTATAACTGTTTCGGGTAACGCCCGTTAAACTGCCCTTCGATCAAGCGTCCCGGCGTCGGGAAAAATTCCGTCCACAATTGGCGTAAACCGGGAAAGCCGAACGCGCCATGCTGAAACGTCCCGTCGCCATAGTCGAGCCGTGCGCCGACCAAGCCGATCCGCTTGTCAGATAGGAGATGGCGATAGAGGCGGCTCGTCGTTTCCGCGTGGGTGTAGGTGTCCGGGTTGAGCAAATACACCACTGGCGGCGGATCATTTGCCATAATCTGACGGATCGCCACGTTGTTCGCCGCGCCAAAACCGAGGTTTTTCTCGCTGACCGTCAGGTTGACCTGTGGAAACTTGCGCCGAATTTCATCCGGCGTGCCGTCTGATGACGCGCTGTCCACGACATACACCTCAGCGTTGAGTCCGCTCTCAAGTAAATCAGCGTAGAGGCTGGCAAGCGCATCCAGTACCAGATCGCGCACGTTCCACGTTACAAGGACGACTGCAAGATCAGCCATGCGTGATTTAACTGCCCATCGCCGCCAGATCAACCCCGGCGCGGTTCATCAAATTACGGACGGCGCTCAAGTCGCCCGACTCAACTTCAACAATGCCATCCTGTTCAAGCAGCGGGAAAAGCAGCGTCCCGCGTGTGCCGTTGCCAATGGCGATCATCGCCTCGGTGAGGGTGGCACGCTGTCCCAATGGGAAAACTTCGGGATAGGTCAAAATGCCTATCGGAACAGGCACGCCCACACCCGATAACTCTCTCGTATCGCTTGACGCCGATGAACCTTCATATTCGCTCTCAGAAACGCCCGCCACGTCGCAATTACCATTGGCGAACTCATCTAACAGCGTTGAGGTCGACTCGTAATCGGTCACAGACCCCAAGTCAGCGGGCGAAAATCCGTTACTCGCCATGATGATCGAGGGCATCAGCCATGAATAGAAATCGGTCACACTGACGCGGCAAAAGTTCGCATCCTCAAGACCTGCTACACCGTCAATATCGCTATCGTTGTTGACGATCAAAATGGCGCGTTCGGTGGTGCTGCCAGCGCGTTCAACTTGCAGCGCCGCCGTCCCGCAGTTCTGCGCCGCTGCCGCCGCGTATGCGATCCCGTGCAGCCATGCAACCGTGATCGATCCATCAACCGAGTCGCACAGCGCGGCAACCGCTTCGGCATCACTTTCCACGCGATCCACCACCACCACAAAGCCCGTTTCGTCGAGGATTGCCGCTTCCAAGTCGTCTACCGCGTCCTGAATAGCGCGTTCAGAGCGTGCCGACTCGCGGATCGGGAATGCGATATGAATAGGGTTACGCGCCGCGCCCACTGGAATAGGCGTCGGCACGGCGGGGAGCGAGGTCGAACGGGGTGTCGGCGTGAGCGAAGGTTGCAAGGTTGGCTCGATGCGCCTGCGTTGGCACGCTGAGACTACAATGAGTAGGCTAAGACACAACAGGAGAATAGTGGAGCGTTTCATGGCGATACACCTTGTTGTAGGGACGCGATTTATTGCGTCCGTTTCTTGGACGC
The DNA here is from genome assembly GCA_038214955.1 of Aggregatilineales bacterium. Classification (GTDB taxonomy): domain Bacteria; phylum Chloroflexota; class Anaerolineae; order Aggregatilineales; family Phototrophicaceae; genus Flexifilum. Next base: position 2,802 of record JBBQRJ010000165.1, read on the forward strand.
CTTCAATGGCGTCCCTACGATATTTTCTAACTGTCTGGTTCAACGACGAAAATTTCATGTGGGCTGACGTTGCGGTTACGTTCGCTGATCTCCACATACTCATGGATCAACCCCGCCCAACAGCTTTGCGGGTTCAAATTCTCAACGCGATTCATACGTACCGCGCCCCATACAACGCTGGTTTCCCCCGGCATGAGGTAGGTATACGTATTGCCATTCACGGGATCGTCAACTTCGACAAGCTGTTCCGATGATCCGATTGCCCAACGCCAGGGGTAACTTGCGCCCGACGATTGGCATTCCAGCCCCACGCGCCACGCGCCCGCCTCTTCCATCCAACCGAGCGAGGGCGCCCGCTGTTCCCATTGATAGACGGTTCCCGGCGCGGGTCCCGTCGTGCGAATCGGGACATTGCTGTAGTTTTCAACCGTCAGTTTGAACACGAGCAGATCGCCAAACGCAACCGACAGGCGCGTCATGTCCACCGACTGCGGATCAGTCGGCATGGGGACGAGATCGCCGACCTGAAAGCGCGTAGACATGAAATCGGGATCGTAGGGCTGCACCTCGTAGATCACGCTGACGCCAATCGGCTGCGGGATGATCTGCGCCAGCGGTTTGCCGCCTGTCTCAATCGTGAGGGAGGACTCACGCTGTACGCGCTGCCCTACGGCGTCTTGAGCGTGAACCACCAGCGGATATGTCCCGTCTGGTGGCGGGTTCGCGCCGAGATCAACGCCGCCCTCGTAATCGAACAGGTGACGCCCTGCCTCGCCGGGACGTGAGTCCTCGAATCGTTCTGACATATACAGGCGTTCGCCGTTCAAGTCGATCAGATAAGCGGTCAAGTCAGCTTCTTTTTCAAGAAACACATTGATCTGCGAACGGTCAAAGATGCCATCTTGATTCGGGGTAAACGTGGTCGGGTAAACTGTGAAATCAGTCAATAGGGGAAGCGGCGCATCTCCATCAGCGATGGTGAACGTTCCCGACTGGTCGAGGGTTTCGCCAGCCGCAGTCGTCGCGCTCAAACGCCATGTATACACGCCGTCGGGGATCAATCGCTGTAAAATCTGCTGATCGCCATAATCTTCGCCATCGAGTAGAAAACCATCAACCACGCCGCTAAACTCTACGCGGTAATTGCCCGGTGTGCGCGGTTCGTCTTGCCGGAAGGCGAACACCGCGCCGTTTTCGCCCTCAAATGCGAGCGTCACGCGGGCATTTTTCGTCAGGGTATACGAAAAGACTGCTATATCGTCGCTGCCGTCAGCATTCGGCGTGATCCTATCGTGAGAGAAAGCCGCCGCCGTGATCAACGGTTGGTCAGGCGCAACCATCGCCAGCCCTGCAACAATCACAACGATGACGCCCACCAGTGCGGCGATCAACGTAAGCCAAATCGGGATTCGCATGAAACAAATTTCCTTGTCCCAAAACAGCGGCACAGTCTACCCGACGCCGCCCGATCTCGCCAGATCGATGCCCTTATTTCCACGTCGCCGCTAAGACGTGCAGCCAATTCTTATAGGCGACCTACTTGATCATAGCCTTCACTTTGCAGCGCCTCAATTAAGTTTGGCAAATCGCTGACATTAATGGGTGACGATCAGCGGCGCGTTTGAAATTTCGGCGACCTCGTAACCAAACGCATTGGGGCGACTCCACACCAGACCACCGCTTTACCCTACGCCCCGCATGAGGTAAAATAGACCGGATTCCCCCAATCTATTGTAACCACAGGAAAACCCCGATTTTGACCGACCAGACTGGTATCAATCAATTTTACGACATCGAAAACGCCGAACCCGACGCGGACGGCTTGATCACCTGTGTCGTGATTCCTCTGCGCGATCAGGTGATATTCCCGAACGTTGTATCGCCTCTGCCCTTACGCAGTAAAAAGGCGATTGCAGGTGCTGAAAATGCTTATACGGTCAGTAAAACGCTGATCGGTGTGGCGCTGAAAAATCCGCTGCTCACTGACGCCTCACCCGATGACCTGTACCGTGTGGGCGTAGAAATCGCTATCGGGCGCGTGCTGCATCTGCCCGACGACAGTCAAAGCGCGTTAGGGCAGGGACGGCGGCGCGTCGAAATCACAGAGTTCACGCAAACCGAACCGTATTACATCGCTAAGGCGCGGGTGCTGACCGAGACGAACCCCACGACCAAGAAAGCCAGCGCCACCATGCAAGCGGCGCTAAATTTGTTCCGCCAATCGGTGGAACTGAACGACAACTTGCCCGAAGAAGTGCTGCTCTATGCACTCAATGCGACCAGTCCCGGTTGGCTGTCTGACCTGATCGCCTCGACGCTCACGCTGCCAATGGATGAACGCCAGCGCCTTTTAGAAAATATTGACGCTGAGTCTCGCCTTAACCGGGTCGCAGAACTGCTCGGTCAAGAATTGAGCGTGCTGGAGCTAAAAGACGAGATCACCAGTCAGGTGCATCAGGAAATGGATCGCACGCAGCGCGAAATTTACCTGCGCGAACAAATGCGCGTCATTCAAACCGAACTTGGCGAAGATGATATATTTCAGCAAGAGTTGGATGAAGTGCGGGAGCAAATTCTCGCCGCCAGTTTGCCGCCCGAAGTTCACGAGAAGGCGATGAAAGAACTGTCGCGTCTTGCGATCATGACGCCAATGGCACCTGAAGTCGGCATCGTGCGGACGTACATCGACTGGTTGACTTCGCTCCCGTGGAACGACCAGACGGAAGATCAACTTAACGTCGCGGCGGCTCAAAAAATCCTCGATGAGGAACATTACGGCTTGCCCAAAGTCAAGGATCGCATCCTTGAATACATCGCGGTACGCAAACTCGCGCCTGACCAACTGAGCAGCCCTATTTTGTGCTTTGTAGGTCCTCCCGGTGTGGGCAAAACCTCACTCGGCAAGAGTATCGCGGCGGCGCTTGGACGCCAATTCGTGCGCGTCAGCTTAGGCGGCGTGCGTGATGAAGCTGAAATTCGTGGACATCGGCGCACGTACATCGGGGCGCTGCCGGGTCGCATTCTCCAAACCATGCGGCGCGGCGGGAAGGTCAACCCCGTGTTCATGCTGGATGAAATCGACAAGTTGGGCATGGATTTCCACGGCGACCCATCGTCAGCACTGCTCGAAATTCTTGATCCTGAGCAGAATACCGCCTTCTTCGATCACTATCTGGATGTGCCGTATGACCTGTCCAAAGTGCTGTTTATCACCACAGCGAACGATCTTGATCCGCTGCCCCCCGCGCTGATGGATCGGTTAGAGATCATCGAGTTTAACGGCTACACGGAAGAAGAAAAGCTGGCAATTGCCCGCAAGTTCTTGATCCCCAAGCAGATTGAAACCAACGGCTTGAAGGACAAAAACGTCGTATTCGAGACTCCCGCGCTGCAAACGATCATCCGTGAGTACACCTATGAAGCGGGCGTGCGTAACCTCAGCCGTGAAATCGCCAACATTTCGCGCAAGGTGGCGCGGTTGGTCGCAGAGGACAAGCGTCACCCGCATCAGATCACAGCGAAGCATGTGGAACGCTTCTTGGGTCCGCCTCCCTTTGACGATATTCGCGCCAACGAGGAAGATGAAGTCGGCATCGCAACCGGCATGGCGTGGACTCCGTTTGGCGGCGACATCCTCACCATTGAAGTGTCTGTCCTCGCGGGCAAAGGCGCTTTACTGCTGACAGGTTCGCTTGGCGAGGTCATGCAGGAATCGGCGCAAACGGCATTGAGCTATCTACGTTTCCGCGCTGACGAATTTGGCGTGCCGTATGACGACTTCGACAACTTTGATATTCATGTGCATCTCCCTGAAGGCGCTGTGCCGAAAGAGGGTCCGTCGGCGGGGATCACGCTGGCGATTGCCATGATCTCAGCATTGACCGAACGCAAAGTCCGCAGCGATTTCTCTATGACAGGAGAGATCACGCTGCGCGGCAAGGTGCTACCCGTCGGCGGCGTCAAAGAGAAGGTTTTAGCGGCGCGGCGGGCGCGGATCAAGCATGTGATTTTGCCCGCACAGAACGAAAAAGACCTCGTGGATATTCCGAAAGAGGCGCTTGCTGACCTGAAAATTCATCTGGTCAAAGATATGAAACAGGTGCTTGATCTGGTGCTGCTTGAAACCCCAACGGGTGAGCGGCGGCTAGACCGGATTCGACGGGAACGCGAGAAGGACGAAAAAGACGACGAGTCGGACGAATAAATGAACCCGGATGATCTGGCGGAAAGTATCAAGGGCGGGCGCTCTGAACGACTCGACTGGTTAGGCGAAGGCGCGGCGGTGGAAACCCTCGCCGCGTCCCTCACCGCGATGGCGAATATGCACGGCGGCACCTTGATCCTCGGTATTGGCTTGAACAACAGCGTGATCGGCGTGCGCGACACGGCGGCGGTCATTGACCGCGTGTTACAGGCAGCCCTCGCCATTGAACCCGCGCTGATCATCCCCTTACCCATCACCGCCCAGATTGCAGCGAAAACGGTGATCGTGGTGCGTATTCCGCCGGGAATGCCGCATGTCTACGCCTTTGACGGGCGCTATTTGGTGCGACAGGGGGCGGAAAACAACCCGCTTAAGCCGCGTGACCTGCGCCGCCTGTTGCTTCAGCGCGGCGAAGTCAGCTTCGAGACGGAAATCGTCTACGGCGCAAGCCTTGACGATATTGACTGGAACCGCGTTAAAGCCTACGCCGCCATGCTCCCCGGCGAAACTAATTCTGAAACCGCCTTGCTGCGCCGCGCTTGCCTTGTGCGTCATGAAGGACGACTCCGCCCGACCAACGCCGGAATTTTGCTGTTCGGCAAAGAACCTCAGCGATTTTTGCGCGGTGCGGCGGTCACGGCGGTACGTTTTGCGGGTGAAGCCATGAGCGACATCTTCAATCGTGAGGACATCAGCGGAACGCTGCCCGATCAAATTCGCCGCGCTGAAACTTTCCTGCTGGATCATCTGCGTAAGGGTGTGAGCATCGGCAAAACGATGGCACGCGCCGAAAATCACGAGTACCCGATGGAAGCCGCCCGCGAATTGGTGGTGAATGCGGTTGCACACCGCGATTACAGCATCGGCGGGGATGAAATTCGCCTATTCTTGTTTCGAGATCGCATGGAAGTCACCAGCCCCGGTGGTCTGCCGGGACCGGTCACAATTGACAACATCAAAGATGAGCGATTTTCGCGCAATCCGGTGATCGTACAGGTCTTGTCCGACATGGGTTTCATCGAGCGGTTAGGCTACGGCGTTGACCGCGTGATCGCGCTGATGAGAGAAGGGCGCTTGCGCGATCCGCAGTTTGCAGAAACAGCGGGTGGTTTTCGCGTCATGCTCTACAACGAATCACTTGAACCGACGCCTATCCCCGTCGAAGTGCCAATCGACACCACACCGCGCTTTGATGGCACATTTCACGGACAGCCGATTAACCCACGACAGGAAGCCGCGCTGATTTACTTGTACACCCCCGGCAATGTCCGCATCACGAACAGCGATTTGCAAACGCTTTGCCCGGACGTGCATCCCGAAACAATCCGCCGTGACCTCGCCCATCTGGTCACGAAAGGCATCCTCAAAAAAATGGGCGAAAAGCGCGGTTCGTACTATATTTTGAAAACTGATCTATCATCATAGATGGGTCTTTTAGCCGAAGAGGACAGTCTATGCCCGCACTTCGTCTGTTGCTGCTCGTCTTGATCGTATCGCTGGTTTCCCTACCAGCCGCTAGTTTGCCCGTCGCGCAAACACCTGAACCCGTGTGCGTGACCCTCGTGACCCGTGCTGTCGAGACAGTCGGGATAGCCTGTGACGGGATCACCCGCAACCAAGCCTGTTATGGCAACCAGCTTATTGATGTCGAGTTCTTGCCTGACCAAAGCCCTCCGTTTGTCGTCTCCGGTGATGTGGTTGATCTTGGGTCGCTGCGCCGCATTAGCACCATGCCCTATGATAGCGCGTTAGATCAATGGGGGATCGCGGTAATCAAAGCACAGGCGAATCTGCCCGATGCGATTCCCGGTCAGAATGTGACTTTCCTGTTGTTCGGGGATGCTGCGCTCGATAACCCGACCCCTGATATGCAGATTGTCACCGTTGAAACGAGCATTACACAAGGGGTCACTTGCGAACAAGCGCCGTCGGGCGTTTTGATCCAGTCGCCGCGTGGGTCGCAGGTGGAAATGACGCTCAACGGCGCAAGCCTGATCTTAGGATCAACGGTCTACGTGAGAGCAATTACAGAGGATCAACTGACGTTAGTCACATTGGACGGCGCAGCGGTCTTGAGCGCGTTTGATCAAGTGCGCGTCGTGTTGGAAGGGTATCAGGTCACTGTACAGATTGACGCCGATCATCAGGTGATCGGTGAGCCGTCGCCCGCCGTGCCGTTTGATCCGTCGCTGTTGCAATATTTACCGATTTCTTTGCTGGACGATGAAATTTTCTTGCCTGAACCCCTCGACACCCGCGCCACCTCGACGCCCGCAGCTTCGCCTACCGCGTGCGCCCGCCGCGCCGATTGGACGGTGCGCTACATCGTGCAGTCCGGCGATACGCTCTCGACTATCGCGGGACGCTTGGGGATGAACACATTCTCGCTGCAAAGCGCCAACTGCATTGGCAATCCAAACCTGATCCGCGCTGGCGATAGTTTGAATGTGCCGTTCGCCGTGCC
>JBBQRJ010000166.1:0-9434 GCA_038214955.1 Aggregatilineales bacterium
ACCTCTAGCAAGCTGTGACCCGCAATCCCTACCGCAAAGAATCCGAGCGCCCATGCCGTCGCCGCTGTGCTTTCGGGTGTCCATTCGCCGTATTGCAACAGCAAACTGATCCCGACTTGACCGAGCAAAATCAGCCCAACGGTGGCGGGAAATGAGAGGAACAGCACGCCGCGCATGGCACCCGCCAAACGATCCCTAAAACCGTCCATATCGCCTGTCGCCGCAAATGCAGACAGCGACGGAAAAACCGCCGTCCCGACACTTTGCGCGATCACCCCTAAAGCGAAAAACATCAGAGTCCACGCGATTTTGAGGGCGCTGTAACTTCCGGGAGTCATGCCGGATGCCAGCGATAAATTCACCAGAAAATTGATTTGAACCACTGCCAAGCCCAACACACGCGGCAGCATCAGCGAGAGGACTTCGGTTACGCCGGGAATACGCGGGTCGGGTAGGAAAACCAGACGTGAGCCGACTCTCGATAAGCCGGGAATTTGCACGATCAGATGCAGCACCGCGCCTAGAATCGCGCCTAATGCCAAGCCGTAAATTTTCGAGCCTGCGGGAAGCAGCGGGACGATCACCAACGCGCCGAAGATTTGCCCCAAGTTGTTGGACGCCAGCGCCAGCGCGGGCAAGGTGAAAACTTGCTGCGCGTTGAGGATTCCCATGAGCAAGCCGCTGATACTGAAAATGACGACTGTCACCAGCATGATCCGTGTGAGGTCAATCGTGAGGGCTTGCATAGGCGGGGAAAAATCAACCACCACCGGTACGAGGACAGGCGCGAAAACGCCAATGATCAACGCCAGCACGGTTGCCAGCACCGCAACGCACGACATGACCGCGCTTGCCAGTCGCCACGCCCCCGCTTGATCATCCCCATTCAGAAAACGGGCGAAAACCGGGATGAAGGAAGACCCCAACGCGCCACCTGCCACAAGCACAAACAAGATTTCAGGGATGTTTTGCGCCGCGTAGAAAGCATCGAGCGACTCGCTTGCGCCAAAAGTCGCAGAAAATGCCGCTGTGCGAACTAAACCGAGGATACCGCTGGCGAGAAACCCGCCAACGACCACCATCGCCGCACGCACGATCTGAGTATTTGAGAGTGCTTTTGCCATAGACAATTTCGCTGAGTGGAATCAAAAAGCCGCCCTGATTATGAGTCACGGCGGCTTGAAATGCTATCCCCGCTTAATCCATTGCGCCCGCGAATACTTTTTCGGCTTCAACAGGTTTGGGAATGTAGTCGGCTTTGAACCGCTTCACGTTCACGCGGGAGAGCATGATCAACGAGACACCTAGCCCAACCGCGCCGACGGCGAATACCCATCCATAAGCGGAGCTAAAACTACCCGTCACGCTGAGAAATACGTCGCGCAGAATGCCGCCGCCCGATACGCCGAGTCCACGCGCCAGCGTGACGACCAGCGTCCAGAAGCCTAAGAACGTCCCCGCCCGTCCCGACGGACTCATGTCCATCATTAAGCCAAGCGTGCCGACGTTCCAGAAGCCCAAGCCCAAGCCGAGCAAAATCAGACCCGGCGTCACCAATGATCGAATCTCTGCGAAGGACGACAGCGCGAACATGCCGAAGGTCAGCACGAGTAAACCCACGCCAATGGTGTTCATGGTGCTGTTGGTCAACCATTTGACGCGGCGCGACAGGATCAAGAATACGATGGTTCCCAGAATCGCCATGCTGCCCCAATAGGCGGCAAAGCGCGTGGTGATTCGAGCGTCCATTGCAAACACATCGCCCGCGAATGGCTCTAAGATCAGGTCTTGCGAGAAGGCAAACATCATCGATAAGCCGAGATACCAGAAAAAGAAGCGCGTTTGACGGTTGCTCCATACCAGTTTGAGATCGGCAATAAGCGATGTTTTGTGTTCGCTGCCGTCCGGTGACATGACCGATCCGCTGCTGCGGCGTTCTTCGCCAAACAGCGAGAAGAACCACAACCCGCCTAAGACCATCGATGCAACCACAAACAGGTTTTGCAGTGTTTCGGGGGTGAACGACAAACCGACCTGTTCTTCTTTGTGTTCAGGCAGCAACACGCCGAACAACACGCCGCCAATGGTGAACCCAAGCAGCAGGAACGTCCAGACGATGCCCACCGCCCGCCCGCGCTGACTTTCGTTGGTGCGGTCATAGATCAAGGCGAGGAAGGTGCTGCCCGAAAAGGCAGTGCCGAGGCTGAACATCAACATGGAAAGGGTGATCGCTATCCAGTGGAGCGGTTCGGCGCTGTCGCCCGCCGCGAGATTCGCCGTCGTGACGCCTAACACGAGGATGCTGATCGCCATCATCGCCCGCCCAAGCCAAATCCAGAACAGGCGGCGATACCCGCCGATAGCGTGACGGTCAGACATGCGCCCCGCCCACACGCCCAACGGCGCGAGGAAGTAACGCAGCGAGACGAGCAAACCAATCGGTGTGGCGCTGTAGCCGAGGTCGCTGATCATAATACGATTCCAGATTCCGGTGGTGATGACATCTGCCATACCCGACCCGAGATGGAACAGCCCGATTTTCAGATTACTAGCTGTAGAGAGATTCTCTTTATTTTCCATGTTTTTAGTAGATTTTATGAGGTTTAGACCCAGATTATAATAGATTTTCTCCGGGAATGTCAATGTGTATGCGTGGTTATTGCTCACCATTAGAAGGTTCGATAAAATTAATTTGCATGAATAGTTATTTCTAGGGGATTACCATGCTTCCTTCACGCTATAAGAAAATACTTGTCCCGCTTGATGGATCGGGCTGGGCGCAGCGAGCCGTTCCTCATGCGGCGGATATTGCACGGAACAACAATGCTGAATTGATCCTTTTGCATATTTTTCGCCCCCCTGCTTACGAATACACCGATCAACTTGCGCTGGCAGGGCAAGACTCGCAAATTCAAGCGGCGCGAGAGCAAATGAAACTGTACCTCATGGGGGTACGCAGCGAACTGCGCCATGAAGATTTGCGCGTGCGGACGCATATGACCGAAGGCATGGACATCGCGCATTTGCTGTGCGACTTTGTGCGCGGCGAGGGCATTGATCTCGTGGTGATGAGTACGCACGGACACAGCGGGATCGTCCGCTTGATGTTCGGCAGCGTGACCCATGAGGTGATGCGCTGTGTCGATGTGCCAGTCATGCTGGTCAAGCCAGACGCGAACGAGCAGTAATTCAACTTAAGCGGGTTATCATGTGATCGTTGTTTGCAACCGATTCGCCCACACTCACGTATAATAGAGTATACGGAAACGTGAGGAGTTGTGAGCAATGTCAGACTACGACCAGACGACGGAAACGCAAAACACCGTCGATGACAGCAAAAACCCGCTTGACGCCTTTCTGCGTCACCAACGGAAAGCCCTTGAAGAAACGGGCAAGGCAATTGACGCCCTCGTGCCACCCGGTTTCAAAGAACACGGGGAAGAAGCGCGGCGCGAATTTGTGAAGGGTGTGAAAGTGTTGGTAGACGCGGCGATCTCCGAAATGGAGAAAGCGAGTCGGGAAGTTGAGAAGAATTTCAACCGCCAACGCCCCACCGACTCGGACGATGGCAGCACAAATCGCCCCCCGTCCACTGGCGCGAATAAAGTCAAAGTGCAAGTCGATTAGACTCATTTCGGGCGGAGTATCACACTCCGCCTGATTGTTTTTGTAGAGACTTGATAATTCACCTTACGCAGATCGTTATTTCTGACCCCACCCCCGACCCCTCCCCGAATTCGAGGAGGGGAGCAAGCAGACTCGTGTTTGCTCCCTCCCCTGAATTCGGGGGAGGGAGGCGAGCGCAGCGAGCGGGGTGGGGGTCAATCTGACACCCTGCGTAAGGTGAGTTGATAAATCGCATCTGCTTATAACAGGTGTATATGCCGCGCACTCGCCATCCCGATCACCGCAATCAGCGCCAGCCCAAAGTTGATGTAGGTGTGCATTTCGAGGGTTTTTGTCATGGCAGCCAGTTGTGACCGTTGTTCAGAGGTCGGGTTGTCTTGGATTTGGGCGGCAAATTTGCCCATTTGCCCTTGAAGGCGTCCCACAAACGCGCCCCCGTGAATCATACACAGAACCCCTGCTACCGACCCAATGGCTAGTACCGTCATCCCGGCTTGACTCAACCAACTCAACGTGAAGCCGTCCGAGAGGCGGAAATACAGATATAGCCCCGCTAATACAGTCAAAACCGCGTTGATCGCCAGGTAGCGCGACCAATTGCTTTTGGAGTAGAACGCCTCGATTGCTCGATCTCCCTGTTGCAGAATCTTTTTGCCATAGGGATGGATGATCAAGATGCTGAGTGTGCCAGCCCCAATCCAAAAAGTGCCCGCGAAAATGTGTACCAACCGTGCGATCACAATATCCACAATATGCCCCCGTAAGTGATTTTGTCAAAAGCGACAAAACTCATTCTATGTCAACTTACGTTTAGGCGTGGAGACGTGTTCAATTGTTCGGTTCTAGGGGCTTAATTTGACTCCCCCTACGCAGGGTGTCAGTTTGACCCCCACCCCGCTCGCTGCGCTCGCCTCCCTCCCCCGAATTCAGGGGAGGGAGCAAACACGTGTCTGCTTGCTCCCCTCCTCGAATTCGGGGAGGGGTCGGGGGTGGGGTCAGAAATAACGATCTGCGTAAGGTGAGTTATTTAACTCCCCCTCAACCGTTCGGAGAGGGGGTTGGTGGAGTGAGGCTAAGATTGGAGAGGTCTAATGTTCGCCGCTGAACATCATCACCAAAAATGTGATTCCGCTGATGCCATAGCCGACGACTGCGAGCAGCACATCGCCATTGACATAAAACAGCGTCGATGTGACGAGGAAGCCGCTGAACACGACAGCGCGACTCGTGCGCTTGCCTTGCCCTTCGATGCGCGTCAACTGGTGCTGTAATCCCGCGCCCGCTTCGACTCGTAGTTTGAGTTCGCCGCTTTCCAGTCGATTCAGCACGCCGGAACTCTGGGGTGCTAACGCTCGCCCGATGATCGTTTGCCCGATGCCCAACAACGCAGACCCGCCATTGCCGCCTAAGATGCTTTGCAAAATGTTCGATCCGAATGCGGGTGCTTCTCCGGTAGGTCGCATGGTGAGCAACTTTTGTGTGTACGGCTGCATCTCGCTCCATGGGTTGAACGACGGGTCAAGCGACGTGCATAAGCCGCTGAGAATCCCCACCGTGCGCCCCAGATAGATGAAATCTTGCGGCACTTGAAACGGCATGGAGAACAGCAAATCACCGAACTCTTTGCCGAGTTCCGCCATATCATCAAAGCTGACGTTGGTCATTTGCTCCATCGTCAGCCCCCACACTTGATCGAACACGGCGCGGGTCGCTTCTTCCAACCGTTCCGTATCTGCGCCGGGGAGCAAAAAGCCAAGTTCAGAATAGCTCTGGATCAACTTCTTCGAGTCGCGGGTAAAGACCGCTCCCATTGTGCCAACCAAGCCGTTCAGGATTTGCTGTGTGAGCGTCCCCGTCATGCCAAAGTCGATGAAGATCAAATAGAAGGGTTTGCCGCCGCCCGCGTCTTGACCGCGTGCCGCCTCTGAATCTTCGGGGAGGGGGTAGACGAACAGGTTGCCGGGGTGTGGGTCAGCATGAAAGTGACGTTCCTCGAAAATCTGCTTGAGGTACGTCCCCATCAAGCGAGAAGCGACGGCTTTCCGGCTGATTCCGGCGGCTTCGAGCGCGGCGTAATCATCCAGCTTGATCGTCGTCACATCCTCAATCGTGATCACGCAGTCGGTTGAGTGTTCGTTGTACACGGTAGGGATATACACCCCCAGATCATTCTTAAACATCCGTGCAAATTCGGCGGCGTTCTGCGCTTCGTTCTTATAGCTCAGTTCCAGCAGCAGCACGCGCCCGAATTCCTGAATCAGCGCGACGGCATCCATGCGGCGGCTGATAAACCGGAAACGCATCGCCACATGAGCGACCACATTCATCGCCGCGAGATCAGTATGGCAAATCTCCGCGATTCCGGGTCGCTGCACTTTGACCACTACGCGATCCCCGTTGTGCAGTTTCGCCCGATGCACCTGTCCCAACGACGCCGCCGCGACGGGAATATCATCGAACTGGCTGAAACGGGTGGGCAGCGCCCCCAGTTCCTGCTCGATGATCCCGCGAATTTTGTACGTCGGGACGTGCGGCACTTCGTCGCGCAAAGTCGCCAGTTCGTTGGTGACTTCTGGCGGCAGAATGTCGCCGCGTGTCGAGATGAACTGTCCCGCCTTGATCATCACGCCGCCCATTTCAATCGCAAAGTTGCGAAATGAACGGGCGTAACCAACCCACCGTTCCAGATTCGTTCGCTTGACGTAGGCGGGAAAGTAGCGTTGAACCAGCACATACCAGAACAACGCCTGTACGAACAACCACGCAAAATAGATGACGGTGTGAAGAAATCGCGTTTGCAAACGCAGCGAACGCGGGCGATGGGCAATCGCTTCGCCCATTTTCGCGCCCGTCTGCACATGAACGGCTGGCAGGGTGATCACGTCTAGCTCTGCCGGGATTTTACCGTTTGAACTGGATGTTGAGGGTTGACTGCTCAAATTTAGCATCCGAAATTTCTAGATCCCACAGAGCGTAAGGCAGAACGATGTTGCGTCGATAAGGTCCCACGCGCAGCGTGAGTTCATCGCGTGAGCGGTAGATGTCTAGGTCTTTCTTGTCCGCAAATGGCAGGGGGACAGACAGTTTAAAACCCTCCGCGCCCATTTGCTCAATCGAGTGCGTCTTGCCGTCAAACATTTTCTTCGACGGGTCAACATCATGATACAGTTCGTTACCGAGCAGTCGCAGCTTTTCAATGCCGCTGACTTCATGCCCGAACATGGGCGAACGCATAATCGGCAGTTCCCCGAACGCCTCACCAATAAAGGTGATGTTTTCGCGCTGGTTGGCTTTCCACATCGTGAAATACGGGTCGGTCACTTCATCGGGGATGATGCGGTTGCAAATAATCGCATCCGTCGCGTAGCCGTACAGGTTGAGATAGGTATACGTGCGCTGTGTCTCTTTGATCACCATTTTCTCAGGGTTGACCACGAGGCGCACGCTGCTGACTTCGGGGTCAGACAGCAGTTGACGCACTTTGTCCAGCGTGTCGAACAGGACGTTAACTTCATTCCACGCGCTGTCATCGGGCATACTGTCGTTGCTGCGCCCTAACACCTTGTTGATCGGACGCAGAATTTTCGCCGCGCCGCGTGTCAGCGCAATGACCTTCTCGAACCACCAGCGCGTCACATCGGGCAGACTGAGCAGACGCAGCGTCTCTGCTGTTGGCGCGGCGTCCACGATCAACACATCGTAGAAACCCTGTTCCATGTACTGATTAATCCACAGCAGATGAGCGCCTTCTTCCAAGCCGGGGAGAATGGTCACTTCTTCAGCGACAATATCCTCAACCCCTTGCCGACTGAGCAGGGCGGTCAAATACTTCTGGATGCGCCCCCAATATTTATCCATCGAGTAGCGGGCATCGACTTCTTGCGCCCACAAATTCGGGTAAATCTCTATGGGTTCGGGACCAATCTTTATCTCAAACGAGTCGCCTAAACTGTGCGCCGTATCCGTGCTAATCACGATTGTTTTCAAGCCCATTTCGGCACAGCGTAACGCCGTCGCTGCCGAAACGCTGGTTTTACCCACACCACCTTTACCGGTATGCACAATAACGCGCATGATTGTTCCTCAATTCACAAGCAAACTCATTATACCATTCAGAATCACGTTTACGGTGATACTTTCATTTACGTGTAATGTGTCGGGGGGTTGCAAACTGAGGGGCGGTGATCTTTGTTTGCTCCCCTCCCTGAATTCGGAGGGGGGGTCGGGGGTGGGGTCAGAAATAACGATCTGCGTAAGGTGAGTTAACAGGTGATAATCGATCAGGGTGGTAGACTCACGGTTTCGATGAACCATGCTTGCGCCTCTTGTGCTTCCATGTCGATGATCTGCCGATCTGGAAAGCGGGCAATGATCTGGTCGCGCATGGCGTTCGTATCCTGAAAATTCCACGCGGCGACAATCGGGCTGTCCAAATACGGACTCGTGACCGCCATCAGTGACCCGAACGCCCGCCAGCGCACATCCGACCCATTGATGATCACCAGCACCGGTTGATCGCCATTGCGTCGCGCTTCCACGTCGATGATCAACTGTCTGCTCACATTGTTGAACCCGGTCAACACCTTGATTCTCGGCAAGCTGTAGGCGTAAAAGCTGTACAGCATCACGCCAACAAACACCCCGTAAACAATAGGTTGTAACAGCCATCTTCGCCGTGTAGGGATCACAATCGTTGGTTTACTCCCCCTCTCGCTTTTCGGAGAGGGGGTCGGGGGGTGAGGTTGCTTTTGGAAAGAGATTTGCGGGACAAACTTTCGCACCAACCACGCCACCGGCAGCGCACTGATGATCGCCACTGACGTAAGCGCCTCGTAATAATAGCGCGTGCTGTAACGCTGTGCGCCGATCCAGTAGGTCATTTGTGCGCCCAACAGCGAGAGCGTTACGGCGACTAGAATCCATGTCCACACCTCAACACGGCGGCGCAGAAGCAAAAACGGCGCGAACAGCCATGCGAATGCTACCGCCATCCAAATCCACGCGAAAAACGGGTTGGTCATCTGCGCCCCGTTTTGAAAATCGAAGGCGAACCGCATCCAGCCGAACAGGATTGCAAACCACAGCGCCACCCACACCGAACGGCGGCGGTAAGCGACGATCAAGCCGAAGGGGATCAATAACCAACTTAAGCCGAATCGCAGCCAGTAATCGCCTTCGGTAGTCAACTGTGTGACCACGTCGGCGTAAACTTCGCCGTCCGAGTCTGTTAGCGTGCCAACTTGCCAGCCGAACAGATCAGCGGCGGTCAGCGAGAGATCGAACCGCCCGTGATTGAACGCCTTTTGCAGCGTGTGACCGTTGCGCCCGTAGCCTTGACCGAAGCCCACGCGGTCATAGTCCCACACGAGGCGGTAGAGGTCAGAGAACGGATCACCGACGGCGGCACGATTGTACAGCGGCACGCTTGCGCCGAGGATCACCGCCACCAGCCCCAACGCGATCAGCGGGCGAAGGACAGCAAAAAAGGACTGAGGACGCAAAGAAGGACTGAGGACTGAGGTGAAAGGACTGAGTGAAGAATGCATATTTAGGGTAGGGTTGCGGTTTGCCTCGCCCGTCTCAGATGAGACCCTAGTCGATTCGCCTAGTGTTTCTATGTTTTGCTCAGTCCTCAGTCCTTTCACCTCAGTCCTTCTCTTTGTAGTAATTGCCCGTACCAGCCGAATCCCGCTCCACACGACCAGCGGAAGCGCGACGGCGAGTCCCGTCAGCGGACGACTGGCGATCAACATGCCAAGCGCCAGCCCGCCGATCAAACCCCACAGCAGGGCGCGGCGTCCCCGTTC
>JBBQRJ010000167.1:0-9395 GCA_038214955.1 Aggregatilineales bacterium
GACGGTTGTTTCTTGCCCGAAGTAGGGAAGTGCTTTGATAAAGTAGATCGGCACGCCGTTATGGGTGGTTGTGTACATATCAACGTGCATTGTCCCGGTGCGGCGGTGAACATCGAACGAGAGCAAGTAGGTGATTCCCCACCGTGCCTGATCAATGAAAGCGTATAACGGCATCAGCACACGGGCGTCAATCCCCGTATCACGCAGCGCCTTCGGCAGTGAACCCGCCACATCCGCCAGCCCCCCCACTTTCGCAAACGGATCGGCTTCGGCGGTGACGAACAATACGTTCATAAAGCTCTCCTAGCGGAAACAGCGATAATCTATATCAGCGAAGATTTTATCCAATTCCCAGTATTCTTGCGCGGCTTCTACGTTAGGATTTCCCGCTTCCAAACTTGCCGCTAGTTTCTCGAACCGTTCAATATGCTGGCTAAAACGGCGAATGGCATATTCTCGTGCTTGCCCCGTCGTCACCAAAAACGTCCAGTCTGAGCTTTGCAGCAAAAGCGCCTCTCGTGCCGCTTGATTCAGTACAATGAGTTCTTTTTCGTCGGGTGTGATGTAATTCGTCGCCAACGTTTCCATGCGGTCTTCCACTTCGTGAATAGGCGACCACATCCAATGTGTTTCATTGTTGTCCCACACAAAATGAGTCCCCCCCGCGCCCCAACTGCTCTCCGGCAGATCAAGCACGTTTTCCGGCGGGTGTTCCTCAATGAAGCGGCTGGCGGTGGTCAATTCCACTTCGGGATGTTGGGATAAGTGGCGTAATACTTTGCCCAACCACGCCACGCCCTCAAACCACCAGTGACCGAACAACTCTGTGTCGTAATTGGCAGCGACGACACCAAATTTGCCCGTCTGGTTGCGATATTGGCGCAGTTGATCGCCTACAAGATGCGCGAAATGCTCTGCGTGTTGTTCGACCTTGTACGCTGCCCAATCCGGGTGATACAGGTCTTTTTCGCCTAGTTCGATTTTCGCGCCCGTGATGCGCCAATATTGTAGTCCGCTGGTTCCGGCTTTCTTGTGGAATTCGCGGTAATCAAAATCGCCGGGGTAGCCATATTGGGCGCTCCAGACCTGTTCGCCTACCCGCTGGTTACGTCCCATCACCGCGACGCCGGAATGAGAAGGCGAGTCGGGGTAGTTGGTCGTATCGCTCACATAGTAGGGTTGAAAGGTGGTTGCGTTTTTCTTGGCTTCCGAGAACTGATCCATGACAGGGATGACATAGCGCCGTTTGATTGCGCCGTAGGGTCCGATCACGTCACCTGCCGCGACGCCCACCGGACTCCCACCCGTGATCGTGTGCGTTTCGCTGAAAAACACCCGTAGATCACTTTCCGCGAGGATGCTCTCTAAGCCTGACCGTCTGCGTCCCGTCTCGGTGATGTAGGCGGGGCGGTAAGCGCATTCAGGCAGCCAGACAGCACGGGGCGCTTTTCCGAACAGGCGCGTATAGCTTTGTACGCCCGTTTTGACCTGAGCGCGAATGCTGCTGTCACGGCTCAACAACGGCAAATAGCCGTGAGTCGCCGCGCTGGTGATGATCTCGATACAACCTTCATCCTGCAAGTGCCGGAACGCGCCGATCAGGTCACGCTTAAACCGATTGTTGAATGAATCACGGATTTTTTCGTGCCGATCTCGATACCACTCCGCTAGAAAACGTAAATGGGTGTTCTCTGAACCGGGGGTCTTGAAATAGTCGATGTCCCGTTTTGCCGCTTCGATGCGTTCGACAAGGTATTGATCTAAGTGTTCCAGCACATCAGGATCGATCAACTGTTCCGCTAGGACAGGGGTGAGTCCAATGGTGATCGAGTAGGGGACACCCTCTTCTTTAAGGTCATAAAGCATATCGAGTAGGGGGATATAGGTTTCGTTCGCTGCTTCATGAATCCATTCCTCCCCATGAGGCCAGCGACCCGCGAGTCGAGCATAGGGGATGTGGCTGTGCAAAACGAACGTAAATGCGCCCAATGCGGTCACAAACAAATCTCCTCAGGGCAAAAAAACAGTTTGTTGTTCGCATTGTAACGTTTGTGAAGGGGGCGGCGCAAGTTACATCAGATCATGCACGCGGGACAACCATCGTAAAAATGCTGCCCTGTCCGCCGGGACTGCTACCCGTCAAGTAGCCGCCATGCGCTTCGGCAACGCGGCGGGCGATGAATAAGCCCTGTCCTAAGCCGCGTGGATCGATGGCTTTGCCCGTGCGCGTCTTGGGTTTGCCGCGATAAAACCGCTCGAAAATGTGCGGCATATCGTCTTCGGTGATGCCGACACCCGTGTCTGCGACTTGTACGGCGATGCGATCCGAATCGGCAAGCCCGGCGGTGAGGATGATGTGTCCACCGTTTTCGGTGTAGGCAATCGCATTTTGCACCATGTGACCGAGCGCCCACCGTAAACGTTGATCATCACCGCGCACGCGCAAGCGTGACATTTGCCGCCCGTTGACCGAAATATCGAGGCTGGCGCGTTTGATTTCGGGCATCATACCGTTGACGACGCCCCAGATCAGTTCTTCAAGGTTGACTAGATCATCACGGATAGAAAACGCACCGCTGGTCAGTTCGGAAATATCGAGCAGTTCCACGATCATGCGGTCAAGAATATCGACGTTGCGCGTGAGTGTTTCCAGCAAACGCGGATTCGCCGTTTTGCCGGCTTCGCTCTGGTTGATGATGACATCGCTCATGCCCTTGATGACCGCCATCGGCGTGCGTAGTTCGTGCGAAATGGCGGTGATGAAATGATCTTTGAGGCGGTCTGCAAGTTCCTCACGGGTGACATCGCGCAGCACAATAATTGTGCCGATGCGTTTGCCCTGTTCATCGCCAACGGCGGCAAGCTGCGCCCCGATCACGCGGTTGTTGACCTGCACGCGGTTCGGGTTACTCAGCGGCGTAATCTCTGAGGATACCGACGTGACATTGCGATATTCGTTGAATAACGAGCCGAGTTCGCTCTCCCAAAACGTTTTGATTGAGCCGAGCAGTTTGCGGGCTGCCTCGTTGACATACACGAGCCGCCCCTCGTTGTCCTGCATGATCACGCCTTGATCAATGGTGGCGAGAATGCCGCTCAAGCGTTGAATTTCGGTATCACGTTTCTTGAGCGCGGTTTCATAGCGTTCGTTTTGCACAACGATTTGCTGTGTGCGTTCGACTTCTTGTTGCCGCCCAAACGAGCGGTACAGGCGGCTGAAAACCTGCTCTGAGGCTTTGCCCAACTGATTTACGCGGTACAGCACCCCGCTAATTTCTTTCGGGTCGGGTTGGCTCATGGTTTCCCATTCTTCTTTTGAAGGGCGACATTATCCAGCGTTGAGCGAAACAGTTCAAAGTCGGGGAGGGGTTTGTTGAGAATGTGATCGACGCCATCATTAGTCATCATGTCGCGGCGTTCGCGGTCACTCAACGAAAAGGCGGTCATCAATACAATAGGCGTGTGCTGTAAGGTAGGCAGTTTTCGCATCCGGTTGGCAAGTTCATTGCCTTTTTTACCCGGCATACGAATATCCATGAGGATCAAGTCTGGCACGAAATTCAAATCGCCGCCCTCAACTTGATCAAGCCATTCCCACACTTTTTGCCCGTTTTCAAACGTGACCGTGTTATATCCCCACACTTGACACATCATGGCGATCAAATTACGGATGTCTGCTTCATCTTCAGCGATTAACCACGTCACGTGCAATTGCTCCCGATTTTACGTTCTAGCTCCCTTAAGTATAGTCGAGGAACGGAAAATTGTTGCTGAATCCTTGAGAAACGGAGGATAATGGGTAAAGCGCACGTTATGATCTCGTTTGAGGAGCGTTATCTTTGTCTAAGTGGATGCTGGTAGAGGACGAACCCGATATTTACGAACTGCTGTTAGCCATGTTCGAAATGTGGGGCATTGAAGGCGTTGCGTTCGTTGATGGCGAAGAGGCTGTAGCCTGGATTGAACACACAGAGCAAGGGCAGGGTATTGGTGAGATACCCGAATTGGCGCTGCTTGATATACGTCTGCCGGGGGTGATCAGCGGTCCAATGGTAGGCGCACGGCTGCGTAAAAGCCCGCTTTTGAAGAACATTGGCATTGTTCTGATCACTGCCTATAAACTGTCGGCAGAAGAAGAGAAAGCCGTCCTTACGCAAGCGAGTGCAGATAAGTTGATTTATAAACCGCTGCCTCGCTTCAACGATCTCAATAAAATGCTTGAGGACGTGATAGCAGATCGGCGTTTGAAAGCAAAAGTCGAAGTCATCCCGTCCAATAAACCCGAAGACAAGAAGTAACAATGCGGAGTCTTAATCCTAAGCGTTCGCGCACGCGCCGTCAGATTAGTTTGACGACGACTGCCTTTGTGATCGCGGCATTCGGCGTATTTGCTTGTACGATCAGCGTCGTCTTGAATGCCATTCCACTGGTGAATGTACAGTCATCCGGCTATGGACTGTATAGTTTCTTCTTGATCATGGTGCTGTTGCTCGGTTTTGCCCTCATTGTCGCGGGTATCGCAGTGGCATTTCGAGGGCTGACTCTGCGACCCGAAAACGACCTCGCATTGAACACAGGTGAGTTTCTGCGCCAGCAGTTAGATGCCCGCTACACCTTCATTCGCAACTACAACAAACCGGGAGTCGGCTACATTGATGCCGTGCTGGTGGGTCCACCGGGCGTGCTGGTCTTTCGCATTTTAGACTCGACGGGCGATTTGCTGAATGACGGCGCAAATTGGGTCAAAAAGGGACGTGGTGAAAACTACGAAACTGTGAGGATCAACCCCACGAATGAAGCTATTGAAGATATTCGCAAGCTGCGTCAACACTTTGCGAAACATCGACTTGGGGATGTACCTGTTTACGGGGTGATCGTGTTCACGCGCCCTGACCGTGACTTGCGAATTACTGCCCAGACGCCCACCGTGCCGCCCACGCACTTACATCGCTTGATGGAAACCCTCAAAAATGGTTATTTCGCTAAAGATCGCATTGACGCGGCGCGGGTGCAAGCCGTTGCAAGCCTGTTGGTCAACGACCCCTAGTTTTAACCGGGAGCATGAAAATGCTCGTGTTGACCAGTCTGAGTGCCGTAAGGTGCTACGTTATTTCGGTCATGATACCTACCGATGCGTGCCAGTCGGTAGCTCTATCGTTCAATATTAAACAGGCTGAGGGTCTAAGCCAGTGTGTTGAGCAGAACAAGCCGCGATAACCTTGACGAGGCAAACTTTACCCGCGCAAGCGGAGAATGTTGGAGTAATCCAATGCAACGTGTGTTCGTGTTAGACAAACATCGACAACCGCTCATGCCCTGCTCTCCGGCACGAGCGCGGGAATTGTTACGGAAAGGGAAAGCGGTGGTTTTTCGGCGCTACCCCTTCACTCTCCTGCTGACCGAGCGAGAAGCGGGCGATCTACAGCCTGTGGCTTTCAAGGTCGATCCCGGCAGCCAGCAGAGCGGGATTGCCTTGGTTGCAGACTTTCAGCGGGGCAAACGGATGCTGTGGGCAGCGGTGGTCGAACACCGCGGGCAGCAGATCAAGGCGGCGCTAGAGCGTCGGCGGACGCTGCGGCGGGGTCGGCGGGGTCGCCACACCCGCTATCGCCCGGCACGCTTTGCCCATCGACGCCGACCCGAAGGCTGGCTGCCGCCGTCCCTTTTGAGTCGGGTGGAGAATATCTGGACGTGGTTTTGGCGCTTAAGCCGCTGCTGCCCATTGACAGCCATTGCCCAAGAACTGGTCAAGTTTGACACTCAATTGATGCAAAACGCTGAGATCAGCGGTGTGGAGTATCAACAAGGGGAGTTACAGGGGTTTGAAGTGCGTGAATATCTACTGGAAAAGTGGGGGCGACAATGTGCCTACTGCGGTGCAAAAGCCGTGCCGTTGCAGGTGGAACACATGATCCCCAAATCACGCGGCGGGTCTAACCGTGTGAGTAACCTGACTCTCGCTTGTCATGCCTGCAATCAGGCAAAAGGGACGCAAACCGCCGCAGAATGGGGGCATCCCGACCTCCAGAAACAGGCTAAACTGCCGCTCAAGGATGCGGCGGCAGTCAATGCGACCCGTTGGACACTCTACCGCAAACTGCAAACGACGGGATTACCGTTAGAAATAGGCACAGGGGGACGCACAAAGTTTAACCGCACTCAGCAGGGCTATCCTAAAACGCATTGGATTGACGCGGCGTGCGTCGGTGAAAGTGGCGCACAGGTCTACCTTGCCTACCCGACGGACGTGCTGCACATCAAAGCGATGGGACATGGGCGGCGACAGCGTTGTCGTCCCGACGCCTTTGGTTTCCCACACGCCCATGCTCCCCGCGCCAAGTCCTTTGCCGGCTTTCAAACCGGTGACGTGGTGAAAGCGGTCATTCCGACAGGCAAGTCTGCGGGGGTGCATCGTGGGCGGATTGCCATTCGTTTCCGCCCGTCGTTTCGGCTCAACGGGTTTGATGTGCATCCTAAATATCTCACCCTTCTCCATCATGCAGACGGCTACACCTATACCAAGGAGGCTGTACGGCATTCCCCACCCGCTTAAAACCGGGTGTCCCCTGCCGTTAAAATCGATGGCGTCACATATTGTTTTAGCGCGAGTCGGCGCGGGCAAAACCGAAGCGGCGCAAAGTCGCTTGCTCGAAGTGAAACGCGCCAAACCGTTGGCGAAAGTGTGGGTACTGCTTTCCACCGAACGCCAGATCAGCGACTTTCGCCGCCGCTTGTCGGTGGAGAATCAGCGCGTATTGTTCAACATTGAGTTTTTCACGTTTTACCCGCTGTATAACCGCATCCTGACGCTGGGTGCATCGCCGCAGCGGTGCTTGGATAACACGGCGCGTTATGGCTTACTGCGCGAAATTTTGCGCGGGCTTCCCCTGAATGTGTACAAAGGCATCGCACAGACACCGGGGTTCATTCGCATCGTCGCCGCGTTGATCTACGAACTGAAGCAGAATTTGATCACGCCGCAAGCGTTTGAGCTAGGGGCGGCGAACGCCAAAGAACGCGAACTGGCGCAAATTTATGATGCTTATCAAACGGTGCTGCGCGAACATGATCTGGTGGATAGGGAGGGCGAAGGCTGGCTGGCGCTCGATGCGTTGGGCAACAACCGCCGCTTGGCGTCGGATGTCGAACTGCTGATCGTGGACGGTTACGACCAGTTCAATTTTTTACAAGCGCGACTCCTCTCTGAACTTGGCACACGGGCAAAAGAAACGCTGATCACGCTGACGACTGCCGAAGGGCGTGAACAAACGACAGGTCGCCGGTTTGCGCGGGCGCTAGAACGTTTGCGCGAGACTCACGACGCGGCGCGGTTGTCCGAGTCGTTTATTCCACAGACGGGAATCGGGCGTGACCCTGCGCTGCTCCACTTAGCCGATCAACTTTTGCGCCCTGTGCCGCATCCCTATTCCGAATCAACCTCTGCGCTTCGCTTGTTGGAAGCACCTGACCCAACGGCGGAAGCGGCGATGATTCTACGGCGGATCAAGCGACTGCTGTTGAACGGCGTGCATGCTGATGATGTGCTGATCGCCGTGCGCGATTGGACCGCTTACGCCGATCCGTTCATGGCGGCGGCGCGGGCGTATGGCGTGCCAGTTTCGGTGAATTACGGCGAATCACTGGCGACGAACCCGGCGATCACCGCGTTGATGAATCTGCTTGATCTGCACAAAGGTGATTTTCGACGGCGCGACCTGATGGATGCGCTGCGATCACCGTATTTCAAAATCCCCGGTGTGAGTGCTGATCTCATAGATGCACTCGAACGCGCCGCTTATGACGCGATGATCAATGCGGGGCGGAGTGCGTGGCTTGAGGCGGTTGATTTGCTGGCGATTCCCGCGTCTGATCCCGATGAGGACGGCGAAGAGTCGAGGACGATCCCTAGCTTTGACGCGGAAATCGTCGCGGCATTTCGGGCGGCGCTGGTGACGTTCTTCGACGCGATCACGCCGCCGGAAACGGGCAGCGCCCATGAGTACATCGCATGGTTGGAAGGGTTGATCGGTTACGACGCGCCTGATCCCGATGATGATATTGAGGAAGCCCCTGCCGCACCCGCCTATACGCTCAATATCCCGATAGCGATCCGTGAACTGCCTGACGAGCGATTCACGCAGTTGATGGAGCGCGATCTCGGTGCGTTGGGCGAGTTCAAAAACCTGTTACGCGCCTTGCTGTCGGCGTCGTCGCTGTTTTCGGCGCTTAAAATGAGCGGGGAATATACGGCGAAAGTGTTTCTGGGGGATATTCGCACGGCGGTAGACGGCGCATCGTTCCAGCGGGGTAAAGCGCGTGAAGGGCGCGTGCTGATCACGTCTGTGTCGGATGCGCGCGGCTTGCCCCACGATCATGTCTTTATCCCCGGCATGGCAGAAGGGATGTTCCCTTCACCAACGCCCGAAGACCCGCTGTTGTTGGACAGCGAACGCCGCCGACTCGATCTCGAATATGGCATCAAGCTGCCGACGCAAGCCGAACGCGCCGACGATGAAGGTTTGTTCTATGAATTGATCGGGCTGGCGCGGGAAACGCTTACGCTGTCGCGCCCGTGCTATAAGAAGGGCGAAGCGTGGTCGGAGAGCCATTTGTATCGGGCTGTTTGCGCTGTGTTCCCGTCGGTTGACGTGGACAGCTTGCGAATTGGCGCGGCGATCCACGCGGACGATGTTGGCACACGCAGCGAAGCGGCGATCACGGCGGTGACAGAAGCGCCCGCTTTGCGTTCGTGGTTAGCAGCCACAGACGCGGATTTCTGGCGTCATGTTGAACGAGGGTTGCGCGTAGAACGGGGACGTTTGTCACGCAGCCCGCACGATCAATATACGGGGCGGCTGGTGGATAAAACGCTCATAGAGCAGGTGGAGAGGAATATATCTCTGCGCCAGTGGAGCGCGACTCAGTTTGCCGAGTTTGGCGTGTGCAGCTTCCGGTTTTTTGCCAGCCGTTTGCTCAAGCTAGAGCCGTTCGAGACGCTCGAAGAAGGCATGGATCAACGCCAGTTGGGGACGCTGCAACATGAAATCCTCGAAAAAACATATCGTGAAATCGGGGATCGCGGGTTGATCATCCAATCGGAACACGCCGACGAAGCGTTAGCCATCCTCAAGGGGATCGCGGGGGAGGTGCTGCATTACGCGCCGATCAAACTGCGTTTTCGCCCGTCGGCATTGTGGGAAAAAGAAAAAGAGATCGTACTGCGCCGCTTGATCCAACTGGTGAAACTGGATTTTTCGAGCGAAAGCCCGATCAGCAAGAAGTTCCCCGGCGAACGTCACACCTATCAGCAAGAGACAAAATTTAGGGGACTGCCGCTCGATCTGGGTGGGGAACAGGTGCGTCTGAACGGAATCATTGACCGGATGGATCGCATC
>JBBQRJ010000168.1:0-9376 GCA_038214955.1 Aggregatilineales bacterium
ATCTGAGTTTACCGGTGACTGCGAACTTAATCTTCAAAAGACCGTTGAGATCATTAATTATCTTGCCCAAAATGTGGTAAATCTCTTCAAGGTAAAGCTGATGAAGATGCTTTGGTTTTCAGATTTTCTGAATTATAAGAGGCACGGCCATTCAATCACAGGATTGGTTTATTGTGCTTTACCCATGGGAGTAGTGCCGGTTGGGCGCGATCAAATCGTATCACTTGATGGTGTGTGCTTCGAAGAAATATTAATTAATGGCAATTCTGCATATAAATTCAAACCTGTTGAAGGTTTTAGAGTAAGAGCGCTATCGCCTGAAGATATCAGAACGATTGATGATATCATAAGCAACTTTGGCCATATGAATAAAGATGAGATCGTTGCGGCTATGCATAAGGAAGAAGCTTATACGTGCACAGGAGAAAACAATGCGATTTCCTACAGATATGCAACGAAGCTTTCTATCAACTGAATTTACGGTGAATAAATATGGAACTTCATATCTAAAACTTTATATATAAGCAAAGTTTTAGAAGTGCACTGCCAAAAATGAAAAAGGCACAGAATACTATCAAGTATCCGCGACGGTCAGGAATCCAGAAACCTTGTCAAAGGAGCTTAGGCCAATACTGCGCAGAGATACGTAAAACGCAAAAGAGTTATGGTTATAACCCTAAAATATTGCTTGAAATGAGTAAGTTTTAGGGTTATAATAATTTTATAGAGGGAGATGGTGACGATGATCAGACGCGAATCCTATATGAAGGAGCTCATAACTTTTATTGATAAGCCATTTGTAAAGGTCTTGACGGGTATTCGCAGAAGCGGGAAATCAGCCATTCTTTTGATGCTGCAGGAAGAGGTTTTAGCTCTTGGCAAAACGAAGGAACAGATGATTTATGTCAATTTTGAAAATATGGATTATGCCGATATCCGATGTAGAACTTGCACACCCGCTCGATGACGGGTCGGCAGTCATTATCGAGCGTTCTATCGAGGCAACCGCCGCCGCGTTAGGTGCAGACGCCGGAGCGTATCGCCGTGTGATGACTCCGCTAGTCGAGAATTACGAGCAGGTTCTTCAAGATTTTCTAGCACCCTTGGGACTGCCCCATCACCCGTTGATGATGGCGCGATTCGGGTTGATGGCGCTACAATCGGCGTCATGGTTTGCTAGACACACGTTTAGTACTGAACAGGCGCGGGCAGTTTTCGCGGGGATGGCTGCCCATGCAATTATGCCGCTTGAGCTTCCAGCGACGGCGGCATTCGGCTTGATGTTGGGACTGCTGGCACACGCAGTCGGATGGCCTCTCGCACGCGGTGGCTCTGCGTCAATTGCCAGCGCCATGAGCCGCTATCTCTCTGAGCTTGAGGGGGAGATCACGACAGGCGTAGAAATTAAGTCACTGGATGAACTGCCCGACGCGAAAATCGTACTGCTGGATGTGACCCCGCGCCAATTTATTCGCATGAGCGGCGATAAATTACCCGCTGGCTTTCGTTCACAACTCGAAGCCTATCGCTATGGACCCGGCGTATTCAAAATTGATTATGCGCTGAGTGAGCCGATCCCGTGGCGATCACCCGAATGCAAACGCGCCGGAACGGTACATCTAGGCAACCGACTTGAGGATATACGCCACAGCGAACGCGCTATGTGGGAAGGTCATGCGTCAGATCAGCCGTATACGCTGGTCACACAGCCCACGCAGTTTGACCCCAGCCGCGCTCCGCAGGGGCAGCATATCGGGTGGGCGTATTGTCATGTGCCGAACGGGTCAACCCGCGATATGACCAGCGCAATCGAGGGGCAAATTGAGCGATTTGCGCCGGGTTTTCGAGATACAATCCTCGCACGGCACACGTATCACGCGCAGGAAATGGAAGCCTATAACGCGAATTACGTAGGCGGGGACATCAACGGCGGCGTGCAAGATTTGCGTCAACTGTTCACACGCCCTGTTGTTCAGTTAAACCCTTATTCGACTCCGCTCAAAGGCGTTTACTTATGTTCGTCGTCTACGCCTCCCGGCGGCGGCGTTCATGGAATGTGCGGCTATTTTGCGGCACAATCTGCGCTCAAAGCGATAAAATAGAACAAAAATAGGACAAACAATGAAAGCACTTCTTCTCGAAGCATATAAGCAGTTTGCATTTACGGATGTTCCCGAACCAACACTCGATTCGCGCTCGGTCATGGTGCGCGTGAAGGCGGTTGGCATTTGCGGGAGCGATATTCACGGCATGGATGGCAGCACCAAACGGCGGATTCCTCCCCTGATTATGGGACACGAGGCGTCCGGTGAGATTGCGGCGGTGGGTTTGGATGTGCGCGGGTGGAAGGTCGGGGATCGCGTGACATTTGACTCGACAGTCTACTGCGGCGAATGTTATTTCTGCCGTCGCGGGGAAATCAACTTATGCGATAATCGGCGCGTGCTAGGGGTATCGACAGGGGAATATCGTCAACACGGCGCATTTGCCGAATATGTGACTGTTCCCGAACGCATTTTGTACCGTTTGCCCGATTCACTCTCGTTTGTGCAGGGCGCATTTGTCGAACCTGTGTCGATTGCCGCCCACGCACTCAACCGGACGAAGCGAACCGTCGGGGACAGCGCGGTTGTGGTGGGCAGCGGCATGATCGGTCTGCTGGTGATTCAAATGCTGCGGGCGGTAGGCTATGGCACGATCATCGCCGTTGATCTTGATGCCAACAAACTAGGATTGGCAGTCGAACTCGGTGCGGACTTGGGGCTGCGTTCGGATCAAGGTGGCGTCATTGAAGCGATCCGCGAGGCGACAGGCGGGCGCGGCGCGGATACGGCGTTTGAAGTTGTCGGCATTACACCCACGCTCAAACTCGCTGTCGAAAGCGTGCGTAAAGGTGGACAGGTGACGCTGGTGGGCAATATTGCGCCCATGGCGGAACTACCCTTGCAAGCAGTGGTCACACGCGAACTGACGCTGAACGGATGCTGTTCATCACAGGGCGAATATGACGCCTGTCTCGACATGATCGCACGGGGAGTTGTGCGCGTTGAACCGCTGTTGAGCGCCATCGCGCCGCTGTCTGAGGGCGCAATGTGGTTTGATCGCCTGTACAACGGCGAAAAAGACGAAAACGGCTTAAGCCTCATGAAAGTCATGCTGCAACCCTAACGGATTGCTCCCGACCCAGCAAACAAAAAGCAATCTTCCTACGGAGAATACTCTATGAGCCAAATTCGATTCGGGATCGTCGGCGCGGGCAAAGTGGCGCAAAATCACGCGGAAGTCATCGCCGCGCTCCCCGATGCAACACTCACCGCTGTGACCAGTCGCACGGCAGCCAAAGCGGAAACCCTCGCAGCGAAATATGACGCACGCGCTTTCACGGATACCCCCGCGATGATCGCCAGCGGCTTGGTCGATGCGGTGATCATCTGCACGCCACACCCCGAACATGCCGCCCCTGCCCTCGCTGCACTCAACGGCGGCGTGCATGTGCTGGTCGAAAAACCGCTGGCAGTCAGCCTTGCAGATTGTGACGCGATGATCAGGGCGGCAGAACGCAGCGGCGTAAAATTGGGTGTGATCAGTCAGCGGCGGTGTTACCCGTCAACGCAACGAGTCAAGGCAGCGATTGACGCGGGCAAAATCGGCAAACCGATCATCGGCACGGCGACTCTGTTGGGCTGGCGCGACCAGAAATATTACGAGTCTGACCCGTGGCGCGGCAAATGGGAGGCGGAAGGCGGCGGCGTGCTGGTCAACCAAGCGCCGCATCAGCTTGACCTGCTGCTGTGGTACATGGGCGAAATTGATGAGGTGTTTGCCTACTGGGGCAACCTGAATCATCCGTATATTGAAGTCGAAGATACGGCGGCGGCGGTGGTACGCTTCAAGTCGGGGGCGATTGGCAACATCCTCGTGAGCAATTCGCAGAAGCCGGGACTGTATGGCAAAGTTCATATACATGGCGAAAACGGCGCATCAGTGGGCGTGCAGACCGACGGCGGATCGATGTTCGTGGCGGGCATGACCAAAATCTTAGAGCCGCCGCTCAACGATTTGTGGACGATCCCCGGCGAGGAGTCGCTGCTGGCGGGCTTTCAAGAGGCGGATCGCGCCGAGTTCAACAGCACAGACGACCCGATCAACTACTATTTTTCGCGCCAAGTGGCTGAGTTTGTCGAGGCGATTCAAGAGGATCGTGAGCCAATGGTCACGGGGTGGGATGGTCGGCGCGTCGTGGAATTGTTCAACGCCATTTACGAATCTGGGCGGCGCGGCGCTCCGGTAAAGTTTCCGCTGGCATAGTTAAATCCCCTCTCCGAAAATGGAGAGGGGACTTTAAAAACTACTCAGCGCGGACGTATTCGACGTTCCACGTTTCGCCGCCGTCAGCAGTCGTTTCGTAGACCCACGAGAAAGCATCGTCGGTGATGTTGAAGAACGTTTCACGCAAGCCGCGATCCCCCTTGAGTTCAAAATTCTCATCGAGCAGACCTTCGTTGTAGCCAACGTACAAACCTTCTTCGTTGAACGTGCCGCCCCATGTGATGATGGGTCCTGTGCTAACATCCATCCAACGCTGCTGCCAGCGTTCGTTAGCGGGGTTGTACTTGCGAATGCTCCACGCTTCAAAGGGAGCGCCGCCCAACGGTCCAAAGAAATGCTCGAAGATGATGTGACCGCCCATTTCGTAGGTGTGAACGATTTGCAGCGACTCGTCTAGCCATTCGTCTGTGTCGGCGTTGATGAGCATATGTGACTGCACATCCCATTCCCCGATGAACCACGCGAAATCCTGCATATGCTCATCCGGTGGAGGAAGCGGTGTATTAGGATCATCCTGTGCCATGACACCTATGCCTAACGCGAGTAAAAAGAAACTCACTAAACCAACAATGAAAGCCTTTGTAAATGGACGCATCTTTGAAATATCCTCTCGTATTGAAATGCAACCAATAAACATCTACGGTCAACAGGACTATCCCGCTGAACGTGTCACAACCGGAAATAGGGTTCCCATCATCAACGCAGCTAAACCGCTGTCCGTTTGACCACTGGAAATTGAAGTTCGGTCACGGTGGCTTTTTGCTCTCCGTGCCAGTCGATGTGGTGGAAGATTTCACGCCCTGCCCCAACGATTTGATAGTTATTCGTCTCAATCCAGCCGCCTAAGTGGATGTAGGCTTGCGATAGGCTCAACCATTCGCCGTGATGCACCGTGCTTGCTAAGAGTTCGATGCCGGGAAGCTGAGTCACCTGCATCTGTCTGCTGTTCGCCAGCGGAATCGGCTTGACGGATGCGCTTTCAACCGGGAAAGCAACTTCTACATCAATTTGTTCCAGTTCGTAGGCGTCATCATGAAAAACGGCAAGTAGGTTTGTCCCTTCGCGCTGGCGGGCATAGGGGTGAGTCTCGGCAAGCAGCGCGACTAACCGTTCCATATCCGGCACGACTTCACGTACAGCCAGCACGAGACGAGCCTCGGCAGATTTCAACACCACTTCGTAATCGGGCAGCGTCCCCGCGTTGTCGATCTGCTTCAAACGCGACTCGATGAGCATGAGCATGTCCGCCGCGTCGGTGATCTGCTGGTGAAGTTCCACCTGTTTCAACCGCAGCATGGCGCGAATGTCATCCGTCGTGAGCGAAGATGGGGACTGCATCATGTCGCTGATTTGTGCCAAGCCCAAGCCCATCGCTTTTAGCGCCATGACACGGTTCACATCCCCGACCTGATTGATGCTGTAGTAGCGATAGCTGGTCACGGGATCGATGACTGTGGGATTGAGGAGACCAATTGCATCCCAATGACGCAGTGCCTTGACCGATACCTGACAAATTTTCGAGAACTCGCCAATTCGTAGCATGATGACCTCCACACATAGATGTATTGAAAACTGTTCCGTTGGGGCAGAGTCAAATGAGAACTTGTGAGAATAGCAATTTAAGCGAGGGGTTAGATCACATCAACCCCACCCCCGACCCTCCCCGAATTCAGGGAGGGAGCAAACAAAACATCGTTTGCACGGGAATATGGGGATAGAAACTTCTTAAGTCGATCAGTACATACAGATGCGTCACTACTGAAACAGATCACAGGCGTAAATGGCGACGGTTCATGTCCTGCCCGCTCTGGCTCACGATGACGACGGGCATCCCCAAGAAATTGCCGTAACGCTGCGCGGCGGCATCGACAAGCATCTGCTGTTCGGCTGAAAATGGCGCAAGCGGGCGAATTTCGATCACGACTTCGCGCTTTTCAAAGGTGCGCCGCCATGTCCCCACAATTCGCCCCCCTAAAATGATCATCGAGTCGAAGTTGAGCTTGCTAATCATGCCCGCTCGTTCTTCCGGCGGCGCGTCAATGAGCGTAGTTCGATCTGTATAGCCAATAATGTATTCATCGTAGGTGGAAAGCAGATAGGCTCGCAGTGCTGGCGCGGTGTTGTACGTGGTTGAGGGTGAAAACCAGTAGCTTTGACCGTCAATCGTCTCGCTGGCAAGCTGATCACCGAGCAGAGCTACGCCTGCTTTCGCGCTGGTTTTCGACAAGCCCGACCACCACGCGAAATCGTTGACGGTGGCGAGTCCGTGTGACGTGAAATAACGTTTGGTCAGTTCGGCTAACGCTTCGTCGCGCCCTAACCGGATCGCCTGTGGCGCACGTTCTTCGAGCAGCGCATAAGTGAACTGCTTCCCCCGCCGCCCACCGCTGCAAATCATCCCCTGTAATTCAGCATAATAGGCGATGTAACCGAGGCGCATTCCCTGTGCGACAATGCCCACTTTTTCCAGCACTTTTGCCAGTTCTGCACGAGTAAGCTGACGCCCGCCCTGCAACGCTTGGGCAATCGCCTCGCTGCCGCGATTGAGCAGCGCATCGTCCAGTTCAAGCTGGCGATACATGTATTGGCTCAACGCCTGAACGTGCGGCGCGGTGAGTTCCAACATCCATCGAATATCCTGAGGGGTGACAAAATGCCACGTTGGGCGCATGATGTGGGTTCGTAGAATGCTGCCCTCTGCAAAGGCTTGATCAAGCTCAGCATCAGAGACGCCTTGCAGACGCATCGCCAGCGACCATTTCGCCCCGGCGTATTCTTGCGACTGGACAGCCCCCAACCATCCAACAAGGGCGTTGGGCGTTTTAATCTGCGTGTGGTCAAGCTGTTGATTGATCAGTCGCACATCGGTCATGCTGTGCATAATCACCCCTTTCGTAGATGCAATATCCATTATGACGCAAGAATAGAACAGAATACGTCCTATTCGCACATTTCAAGCGACCACTCACAGATGATACGCAACCATAGAATACGCCTCAACCCAACGCCCGAACAGGCGAACTATTTCTCGCGTGCTGCGGGAACACGCCGCTTTGTCTTCAACTGGGAATTGGCGGAATGGAAGCGGCAGTACGAGGCGGGTGAAAAACCGTCGGCTTTGGCGCTCAAGAAACAGTTCAATGCGATCAAGGGGGAGCAGTTTGCGTGAGTGTACGAGGTGACGAAATGCGCGGTGGAAGGCGCGTTTATGGACTTAGCCAGCGCGTTCAAGCATTTCTTCGAGGGACGCAAAGCGGGGAGGAAGGTCGGCTTTCCAAAGTTCAAAGCCAAGAAATGCAGCCGGGATGGGTTTTACATTGCCAACCAGCTTGAGCTAGGACTCAAGTAGACCGGATAATTTCCCTCTGGTGAGGGGCAAGCGGACACTTGCCCCTCCTCAACCGATTGATCAATTGATGTTACACACACTGCCCTGCCCCACACCTGACACTTCCTGACAGACCAGGCATCCTGCATGAGGCGGCGTAGACAGATAGCTCGAGTAGTCAAACACAGGCGGATTGCCTGAATGAGATACGCTGTCACCCGTGCTGTACAACGTATTCCCGTCGTTCGGCGGATTAGGTGTGTCGCTGTTACTGAATGGTCCCGCGGCACTGCCCCACCAGTTGCCAGTACCGATCACGGGGTCAGTCCCACCCGCGAACGTCACCGCCGTATCGCTGTTATCCACGATACAGGTGTTTGTGACGCTGCGAAGGTTGTTAGCACTAAACCGGATCGCGCCATCGCCGCCTGTGCCAAGATTGCTCTGGATCAAGCTGTCAACGATATAGAGCGATCCCTCGTTCTGGTAAATACCGCCGCCATTCGCCGCGTCATTCTCGCTGACCGATGCGACTCCCTGTACCGTCACCGAGGCGCTTGCACCCGTCAGGAAAATGCCGCCACCGACTCCGTTAGCGGCATGGTTGGTGTAAACGGCTGTATTGGGTCCCGTCACCGTCAAAGTGCCGTCCTCAACGCAGATACCGCCGCCGTTCGCCGTCGTGCTGTTCGAGAAGATTTGGCTGCCCGCTTGGACGTTCACGTTCCCGCCCGTACCCACGTACAAACCACCACCGCAAGTTGTCGCGGTGTTGCCCGAAATGATAATCGGGTCGTTGCCGATGGTGACAGACGCATTGGTCACAGCAACACCGCCGCCATGCGTCGCAACACCGTCTCTAATGGTGAACCCGCGCAGGAGTACTGTTCCACTGGTGATATTTAAGACCTGTGTGCCGCTGCCGCTGAGAATGGTCGTCGCAGTCGAGTCGCCTGTGAGCGTGAGATCACTGGAGATATACAGCGTGGGGTTGACCAAAATCGTCCCGGCGGGGATGAAGATTTCGTTTGAACCGCCAAAGTTGTTGGCGTTGTCGATGGCTTGCGCCAGTGACCCTTCGCCGCTGCTGTTGAGGTTGGTTACGCCGAGGTCTTCGCGTGGGATGGTTAATGTGAACGCACTTGGACTACCAAGGTCATAGGTCACATCATCTACGAGGGCGATCATCAGCATATTTTCTGGTTCTGCGCTGTCGTCATTTTTGACATTAAGGTCAAACGTGGCGGTATCGCTCCCGCTCAAAATCGTAATGGTAGATGATCCCGATTGACTGGTGAGCGTCGCGTTATTGATGAGTTCATAGTCGTTCGCGTCGGCACCACCTGTGATGTCGAGCTGCACATCGAGGTCGAAACTGGTGTCGCCAAAGCGGGTGACTGTAATCTGCGTGCTTGAGTTTTCCGAAAGTGTCATTGCCTGAGGCGATATGGTGACTACTACATCAAGAAAGTTGATATTGAGATTCACAGTGCCTGAGAGATAATCACCACATTCACACGAGTATGCACCTATACGAATGCGATAGGTTACTCCACCCGTCAACGGAACTTGTACCAGCGAGGTGTAAATACTCGCTCCCGCGTCAGCATCTTGATTGCAAGCTATTTGATTCAATGCACCGTAGGTTGAACCTTCGTAAACTGCCAGTGTCGTATCGTTCTGGGCATCAGGATCGTAGGTATCAATCTGGTAGTTTCC
>JBBQRJ010000169.1:0-9354 GCA_038214955.1 Aggregatilineales bacterium
AGCAGCACTTGTGCCAGTTCCAGCGGCGACCATACCGCCCGATTCAAGACCTGGTGATACTGTGCGAACTGCTCACTCTCGCTCAAGCCCATCACCCGCAATACTTCGCTCACAACCCGCTTTCCGGGTGTCAAAATCGCACCCATCAACAGCACTTGGGCCTTCATCCATGTCGTGACCCCATAAAAACATGGCGCAAACGGGTTCAGCAGGTCTATCATTATTGACGGCAGGTTAAGCATCGTTTTGTCCTTTGTCAGAGGTCTGAAACAGCTTATCCTGCCTTCCTTTTTTCAGCCACCCATGTGCAAAGTCGAAATAAGGTGAGTTAATCACTCACCTTACGCAGGGTATCAGTTTGACCCCCGCCCCACTCGCTGCGCTCGCCTCCCTCCCCCGAATTCAGGGGAGGGCGCAAACACGAGTCTGCTTGCTCCCCTCCTCGAATTCGGGGAGGGGTCGGGGGTGGGGTCAGAAATAACGATCTGCGTAAGGTGAGTTAATCAGTGTATTTGCGTGAACAGGGCTTCGGCGCGCCGAAGCTGCCGTTCTACGTACATCAGCCCTTGATAGCGCCTGCGGTCATCCCCGAAACAATCTGTCGCTGGAAGAACATGAACATCACCAGAGGCGGAATCGTGATAATGATGACATTTGCAAAAAGCAGATTCCACTGCGAACTGAACTGGCTTATGAAGCTGTACAGCGTCAACTGTACGGTCACGTTCTGTGAGCCGGGAAGGAAATAGAGCGGGTTAGTGAAGTCATTGTAGATAGCAACAGCCGAGACGACGATCACGGTGATCATAGCCGGACGCAGCAGAGGCAGAATAACTTTGAAGAACACTTGCAGCGGGGATGCGCCGTCAATAATTGCCGCTTCATCGATCTCACTGGGGATAGATGCCATAAAAGTACGGAAAACCAGCGTTGCGAAGGGCATGGTATAGGCGACTTCGATCATGATCAAACCAAAGAGGGTTTTGTAGAGACCAATCTGTTGCAGAACGAAAATCGTTGGCACAACCGCAGCAGGGATGATCAAGCCCGCGAGCATGATCGAACTGACTACCGATGCCGCCCGATCTTTGCGCCGCTGCATGACAAAGGCGACGAGTGCGGAGAGAAACACGATCACCGCGACTGACCCCACCGTGAGGATTGTGCTGTTAAACAAGGCGAGGAACATGCGACCTTCGCCAAATTGCATGACCTCTTGGATATTCTCGAACAACTGAAACTGGCTTGGCGCACTGAACTGGAAAAGGGCAGCTTCTTGGCGGGTCTTTGCAGCAGTCAGGAAGATGAACACGAACGGCACGACGAAAATGATGCCAATGACGATAAGGGCTGCAATATCTGCCCAAACATTTGCAATGAATTTTCGAACCGTCATAGCTCAAGCTCCCGACGATTGAAGAACCGCATCAGCGGATAGATGATGATCGTAACGAGAATGAATTGCACGACATTGCCAGCGGAAGATAAACCGTAGAACCCTGCCTGATACTGTTTGTAAATCACTGATGTAAGCACGTCTGAGGCGAAGCCGGGACCGCCGCGTGTCATCGTCCAGATCAAATCGAAAGAGCGTAACCCGCCAATAAAGGACAGCAGGATGATCGTGAAGGTCGCATTACGGGCGAGTGGCAGGATAACATGACGGAACTTGACCCATGTTCCACCCTCAAGCCGCGCCGCTTCAAAGTAATCAGTCGGGATAGACAGAATACCCGCGATGAACAGCACGGTGGCGATGCCCATGCCTTTCCATACATCAACGAAGGCTACGGAATACAGGGCTAAATTTGGATTTCCAAGCCAATCTGGAGGTAAGAAACCGAGCGATCTTAAGACGGTGTTGATGAGTCCTATCGACGGTTGCATGAGTGTGGCGAATGTGATCCCGACTGCAACAGTACTCACCAGAACCGGGAAGAAGATGATTCCGCGTAAAAGTCCCTTAAGCCAGAGACGTGAGGTGAGCAGCATAGCTAACGGCAGTGAGATAATAACTTTAAGTCCACTCGTGATAATTGCGTAAATAATCGTATTGCGAAGTCCTGCTATAAGCTGAGGATCGCTCAAAAATCTTTCGTAATTGTCAAGTCCAATAAAGGTCGCATCGAACAACGTCCACCGCGTGAGGCTGAAGTAGAAAGCGAGGAGCGTTGGAATGACGAAGAACACGCCAAATACGATCCCCGCCGGAATGTAAAACCAATGAGGATATGTCCGTAGGACGGTCTGCGGTCGTGGGTTGTTTCTCATAAAACCTCTCTGTCGTCGGTTGCATACAGACTGCTCGTGTCTGGGAAGGCTGTCGAGACAGCCTTCCCAGCAGAATAGGTGTGACAAACCCTACGACAAGTTTACTCCCAGCCCGGTAGACCCAACTGCTGCGCCTGCCGCTCGACATCGAGATCGTAGCTGGCTGCGGCTTCTTCCGCAGTCATCTGACCGGTAGCGACGGCAACGCAAAGCTGTTCAAGGTTCGGACCTTTGATCGGCGACAGGAATTCGAGCGCCGGGTACGAATTGCCCGAATCGATGTACGCGGCAAGTTCTAGCACGGCGGGCAGTACGGTATCGGGCAGTGTCGAGCCTTCAATCAGGTACGGACCATTGGGCGGAACCATTGCAGTGATCGCGTCCACACCTTCGACAGAGGCGATGAATGCTAGGAAGTCGATGGCTACTTCGCGTTTGTTCCCCTCAGTCGTCTGCGGGATATACGTCCCGGCAGGCATCCAAATTGTCGCGCCATTCGCTTCGGGATCTGTACCGGGTTGGGCGAAGAAGCCAATATCATTGATCTGGTCAGGGAAATTCGTCGCAATGGTGGACAGCGCGAACGTCAACATGGGGAAGTGTGCGACTTCGCCATTTGCCAGCAGCGCCAAGCCTTGTTCAAAGCGCGTGGTCGCGTAGTCTGGCTGCCACCAACCCTCTTCAAAACCCTGCTGCAAGTAGGTGAAGCCTGCCATTGCTGCCGGGGTCGTTGCGTACTTGGCTTCGTTGGCAGTGTATTGGTCGGCAAAACCGGGGACGGCTTGCTCGACGTTGTAGTAGTCTCCGAGGACAAACAACTGCGAAGTCCACGAGTCGCCAAAGGTCGCCAGCACCGGCGGGATACCTGCCGCAAGAATGGCTTCGTTGTTTGCTTCAAATTCAGCCCATGTCGTCGGTACCGTGAGTTCGAGCTGTTCGTAAACTACCCTGTTATAGAGGATACCGCCACCCATCGCCGTGCCAGTGGGTACGCCGAAAATCCCGCCGTTCTGCGATACGGTGGGCAGGAATGAGTCAACGATATTGTCGATAAACGGTTGATCTGACAGATCAACGAGTGTGTCGGACGGATTGAGTGCTTGGAGCAGTGAACCGGAGTTGTAGAAGAAAATATCGGTCATATCGCCTGTGGCAAGCCGTGTCTTGACAATGTTGTCACCTTCGGTGCCGGCTGGACGACTTTCGATGTTGATGGTCACATTGGGATTCATTGCCGTATAAGCATCCACAAGCGCCCTTGCCATATCCTGAGTATTCTGGTTTTCATCGACAAAGTAGGTTAGCGTAACCGTGTCCTGTGCGGCGATTGCCGATGTACTGAGTACCAACAACAGAAGAAGAAATAGTACTTTCCTGATCATGTGAAACACTCCTCTAATTAAAAATACGTTGTTCAAGAGTCCCGAAAACGGGTCTCCCGTTCACAAAAGTAAGTGATGCTTTATTTGCGCCAGCTTTTTGATGCCAGCATTCGGAACATCACCGATGTTCCTTTGGCGCTTGACCCGTTGACTCCCGAATATG
This sequence comes from Aggregatilineales bacterium, assembly GCA_038214955.1. Classification (GTDB taxonomy): domain Bacteria; phylum Chloroflexota; class Anaerolineae; order Aggregatilineales; family Phototrophicaceae; genus Flexifilum. Next base: position 3,817 of record JBBQRJ010000169.1, read on the forward strand.
AAGCTGCCATTCGCTGTTAATAACCTCACGCGGGCGCTGTGGATCACTGAGACGCCTGAGCAAAAGGCGCACAGCATCGCGTCCGTTTTTCTCTGGATTGCCAGAAATGCTGGTCAAACGGGGAACGGCGAAACTGGTAAAAGGGATGTCATCGAAACTGGCGATGGAAACATCGTTTGGTATGCTTAGTTTGAGATCAGCGGCGGCTCGTATGGCGGCTATTCCTAACAGGTCATTGATCGCTAGGAGTGCTGTGGGACGATTGGGTTGACTTAACAAATCAAGGGCTGCCTGATAACCATCTTCCATCAAAGGACCACAATGACAAATCAGGGCTTCATCATAGGGGAGTCCAGCCGCTTCCAATGACAGGCGATAAGCCTCTAAACGGTCAAAACCCTGTGACGGGATCGTGACACCGTATACGAAACCGATGCGCTTATGTCCTCGTTCGATGAGATAGGACATTAAAGCGTGCGTGCCAGCACCATAACCCTGATGAATAAAATCAAATTCGGAAACTCTACCACTAATTTCAACGATAGGGCGGCTCGAACGGCGAAGCTGGTTGACAACTTGCTCTGGAAGCATCTTGAATCCGATGAGCATCACCAAGCCATCTACGCGCTGTTCGGCAAGTTCCCTGATACTCTGGTTTTCCTGTTCTGGCGTTAAAGAATTGTGCGCCAACAGCAAACTGTATCCCGCAGCCTCAGCTTCCTTCGAAATACCGAGTAGGATTTGCCAGAAATATGGATTCTCGTACAACGGCAGCAGCACCCCAATGGTTTTGGTATCCCCACTGCGAAGCGCCTGAGCGCGTGCGTCTACTTCGTAACCAAGCTGCCCGATCACATCGAGAACACGCTGACGTGTTTCGGATGAAATGGGAATACGTTGGTCAGTTTGGGCGTTCAACACGTAGGACACGGTTGCACGAGATACCCCGGCGGCGCGAGCAACATCCGCCTGTGTGGGTCGTTTTTTATCCATAAATGGTCAGCAATAAATCTAGTTGCACGAATCACCTTAATCGTGTAAATTAAATTCTAGAGTAGACAATTTCGTTATTTTTGTCAAGCAGTTGCTTTATTTCCTGTTCATATTGCCTAGTTATTCGGTGCTTAGGTCATTACCGTGCTTCGCTGTGAAGTGCGATAAAAATGGGTGAGCTTTTGGAAAAGGATGATGCATGACTCTCATTACACGTCTCACAACTGAATACCGTCACAATCCGTTTGGCATTGATGTTGCCAACCCGCGCTTTGCATGGCAGATGGAAACTGATCGTCAGGGCGCCCGTCAGAGCGCCTACCAGTTGACCGCCGCCAGCCAGCCCGATCTACTGGCTGAGGCTCATCCTGATCTATGGGACAGCGGCAAGATCGACTCGGATCAATCCGTGCATAACCCCTATGCAGGACAGCCGCTGAGTTCACGCCAGCGGGTTTACTGGCAGGTGCAGGTCTGGGACGAAACTGGAAACGTCTATGAGAGTGATATTGCATGGTTTGAATTAGGGCTGCTCCATGCTGGTGATTGGCAAGGGCAATGGATCGGATCGGCTTTTTCAGGTGGCACACGCAGCACATTTCCAGCCCCTTATTTGCGTAAAACGTTCACGCTTCCAGCAGAGGTGACTTCGGCGCGGTTGTATATTACGGCGTTGGGACTATTCGAGTGTTCCATCAATGGTCAGACTGTTGGTGAGGATGTATTTGCGCCGGGATGGACGGATTATCGTCAGCGTGTGCAGTACGTCACCTATGATGTGACCCGCTTCCTGAACAGCGGCGACAACGCGATAGGCGCAGTCCTCGGTGATGGCTGGGCTGTCGGATACGTTGGCTGGCTGCACCGCCAGAATTATGTGGATCGTCCGCAACTTCTGGCACAACTTGAAGTTACTCTTGCCGATGGCGGCAGCTATACGCTGGTATCGGATGGATCGTGGACATATCACTTTGGCGCAATTACCCACAGTGATTTCCTGATGGGCGAAGCCTATGATGCACGTAAGGAACTGGCGGGTTGGGACAGCTCAAGTTTTACAGCATCAGGCGGGATGCCTGTCGAAACGTTCAGCCATCCAGACCTGCGGATCGTGGCGCTTAATGGTTCAACGGTACAGCGGATCGACGAAGTGCCTCCGGTGAAAGAGCCGTTCAATCGCGGCGGCATGGGACGCAAACGATACTTATTCGATTTTGGGCAGAATATGGTAGGTCGGGTGCGTTTCAAAGGATCATCGTCTGCTGGTTCGACCATCACTATCCGGTTTGCTGAAGTCCTCAATGCTGATGGTTCACCCTACTACACGAACCTGCGTTCCGCGCACGCCACCGATTACTACACGTTTAAGGGGGGCGGTGAGGAAGTCTGGGAGCCGAAATTCACGTTTCACGGGTTTCGTTACGCAGAAATTCAAGGCTACGGGGGTGATGTGACCCGTGATACGCTCATTGGCATCGTACTGCATTCTGAAATGGAACAAACGGGTACGTTTGAGTGTTCCGAGCCGCTGCTTAATCAGCTTCAGCACAACATCCAATGGGGACAAAAAGGCAATTTCGTTGATGTGCCGACTGATTGTCCGCAGCGTGACGAACGGCTAGGCTGGACAGGGGATATACAGGTCTTTGTGCGTACCGCTGCGTTCAACATGAATGTTGCTGCGTTCATGACCAAGTGGTCGAAGGATGTGACCGACTCGCAAAACCCCGACGGTTCTATTCCGTCTGTCGTCCCCTATGGCGCTGATGCCCCCACCGATGGCGGTCCAGCGTGGGCAGACGCCGCTATCATCTGTCCGTGGACAATCTATCTATGTTATGGCGATACGCGCATCCTTGAGGAAAGTTACCTCACGATGACCCGCTTCATGGATTTCCTGATAAAGACCAGCCCCGGAACTATTCGCTGTGACGCAGACTATGAAGGTTGGCCCGGGTTTGGCGACTGGCTGTCGATCAACGCCAGTACACCCCGTGACCTGATTGGTACAGCATTTCTGGCATATGACGCTCGCTTGATGGCGCAGATCGCCGCCATTTTAGGGAAACCCGATGATACAGCTCACTACCAGCAGTTGTTCGAAGAGGCGAAAGCGGCATTTGCAAATCGTTATCTGGTAGGCAGCACTATTCCAACGATTCCTGTCGCACCTTCTGAAATTCGCAAGCTGATGGACGATGCGGACAGATTGTCACGCGGCAACTTGCAGGTGATTGATTACGGTGACATCGTATCTGAAGTGTTCAACACCGACTTATTCATGCCTACGCAAACCGCCTACGTGTTGGCGCTGCACTTCGATTTGCTGCCCGAACATTTGCGTCCGCTCGCGGTCAGCGAACTCGCTGACGATCTGGAACGTCGCGGGATGCATCTCTCTACGGGTTTTGTCGGGTCGCCCTACCTCAATCACGTCCTCAGCCGTTTTGGACGTTTGGATACCGCCTATAGGCTCTTGAACCAGACGAGCTGGCCCTCGTGGTTGTATGCCGTGACGCAGGGCGCGACGACGATCTGGGAACGGTGGGACGGATGGACGCCGGAAAACGGTTTCCAAACGCCTGAAATGAATTCATTCAACCATTATGCCTACGGTGCGATTGGGGATTGGTTGTATGGCACGATAGCGGGTATTGAAGTTGATCCTGCTGCGCCGGGTTACAAACATGCGATCTTACACCCGCAGCCGGGCGGCGGATTGACTTTCGCCCGTGCTAAACTCGATACGCTTTATGGGTCGTTGGTTTCCGATTGGCGATTGGAAAACGGCACGTTTGAATACAACGTTGTCGTGCCGCCCAATACCACCGCGACTGTTTATTTGCCGCGAGAGGGTGAAATCACTTTGAATGGACATGCAGTCAGTGGTTTGCAGCATCAGCTTGAGGCAGGGACTTACCGATTTGAAGTCGCATAAATGAAGCGGTAAGCGATTTTCTGCGGAGCAACAAGTCGGGGAATGAGACTCCTTTCAGCCGTGCAAAAACGAACGCCCCTCATCAGGGGCGTTTTTGTTTTCAGGTTTGAGTTTAGGGGTTTTCCTGCTCCAGCAGAGATAAGATATTGCCAGCGGGGTCTTGAAACCATGCTTGCTTCAAGCCTTCGGTACGAAAGATTCCTTTGATGTCTGTCTTCATGAAGCCGTCATACTGCTCAAAATGCACCCCCCGCGCTGTCAATGCATCGACAGCTTGTTCAATGCCATCTTCGAAACCGAAGGAATCGACGTGATCAAAACACCGGTGCGTGCGCCAAAAGCCAATGCGTTTGCCGAGCGTTGGATCCGTTCTGTCCGCGAAGAATGTCTTGACCGACTCATCATTCTGGACCAGCGTCACCTGCACTTTGTCCTTGCCGAGTATCTCGACTACTACAACCGTGCTCGCCCCCACCAAGGTATCGAACAACGAACGCCCATCCCATTGCCGGTTTCAAATCCTCAAGGTCCGATCGAACGGCGCGATATCTTGCACGGACTCATCCACGATTATCGCCGCGTCGTCTAGCTTTCTCGTGCGGATAAGGTTTTCGCACCCTACAGTACATTTCTGAAGCACTATCGACAGCAGATGCTCGCGTGCGATTTCTTCACCGTCGAAACGCTTTACCTGCAAACGCTGTATGTCCTCTTTTTTATCGAACTCGGCTCGCGTCGCGTCCATCTCGCGGGTTGCACCACCAACCCCGATAAGGCGTGGGTCACTCAGCAAGCGCGACAACTCGTCTGGCAGTTGAACGACGACGGACCCTCCATGCACTTCCTCATTCATGACCGGGACACTAAATTCACGACCGACTTCGATCAGGTCTTCATCTCAGAAGGCATGGAAATCGTGCAGATGCCTTTTCGAGCACCAAAAGCTAACGCAATCGCCGAGCGTTGGGTGCGCTCGGTGCGGCAGGAATGTCTTGACCACGTGCTAATTCTGAATCAACGACATCTCATCCATGTCCTCAAGGAATACACGACCTACTATAATGGCGTCCGACCTCATCAAGGGATCAACCAACAAACCCCAATTCCGTTTTCACGCCCGCAGCACGGCACCCCGTACCCCCAAATAACTCTGTAAAACAGTGAACTGACCCGCGATGGATTAACTTCTCGCTGATAAGATTGCTGCTTGCCTTGTTGCCCTTGGGAGTTTCCTGTGCGCTGGTTCATAATTGCTCACTGTTTCTCGCTGCTGCTCGAACTTGTTCTGCTTCGTCGCCAGTCTGACCAAGCTAAAGACCTGCAAATCCTGCTGCTGCGCCGACAACTCGAGATCGTCCAGCGTAAGTTGGACCAACCACTGCGAGTATCCCGTGCTGAGAAATTCTCCCTCGCGCTTCTCACCGTCCGTTTGAAACGCGTCGCTGGGCAGAACGTCAGGGAGTTACGCGACGAGATCCGCATCTTCCAGCCCGAAACCGTCCTCAAATGGCATCGTGAACTGGTTCGGCGGAAATGGACCTACCGGCATCGAGCGCCTAGTGGACGTCCAAGCACCGGCGTCGACGTGGAACTCTTGGTGCTTCGAC